>NZ_JARHXQ010000271.1:0-5179 GCF_029222765.1 Arthrobacter sp. Cr_A7
GGGAGTATTACCAGCGGTAGTGTGCGAAGGCCTTGTTGGACTCGGCCATCTTGTGGGTGTCTTCGCGACGCTTCACAGCGGCACCGAGACCGTTGGAGGCATCCAGGATTTCGTTCTGGAGGCGCTCGGTCATCGTCTTCTCGCGGCGGGCCTTGGAGTAGCCAACCAGCCAGCGCAGGGCGAGTGCGGTGGAGCGGCCCGGCTTCACTTCAACCGGAACCTGGTAGGTGGCGCCACCGACGCGGCGGGAGCGGACCTCGAGGGAAGGCTTGACGTTGTCCATGGCCTTCTTGAGGGCTGCAACGGGGTCGCCGCCGGACTTGGCACGGGCACCTTCGAGGGCGCCGTAAACGATGCGCTCTGCGGTGGACTTCTTGCCGTCAACAAGAACCTTGTTGATGAGCTGGGTCACCAGCGGGGAGCCGTAAACGGGATCTAGTACGAGCGGCCGCTTGGGGGCCGGACCCTTGCGAGGCATATTACTTCTTCTCCATCTTTGCGCCGTAGCGGCTGCGTGCCTGCTTACGGTTCTTGACACCCTGGGTATCGAGGGCGCCACGGACGATCTTGTAGCGGACACCCGGGAGGTCCTTCACACGACCACCGCGAACGAGCACAATGGAGTGCTCCTGCAGGTTGTGGCCAACACCGGGGATGTAGGCGGTTACTTCAACGCCGCCGTTGAGGCGCACACGTGCCACCTTACGCAGAGCCGAGTTCGGCTTCTTCGGGGTGGTGGTGTAGACGCGGGTGCAAACACCGCGGCGCATGGGGCTGCCCTTAAGCGCGGGAGCCTTGGTCTTTGAGACCTTAGGCGTGCGGCCCTTGCGGACCAGCTGGTTAATCGTAGGCACTCTCGTGTTCTCCGTTTTATCCGGAGTAGCCGCTTCCGGCCACTCTCTTGTTGCGTTGCCCCGCCGCCCGGGCCTCGAAGAAG
The DNA here is from genome assembly GCF_029222765.1 of Arthrobacter sp. Cr_A7. Classification (NCBI taxonomy): domain Bacteria; kingdom Bacillati; phylum Actinomycetota; class Actinomycetes; order Micrococcales; family Micrococcaceae; genus Arthrobacter; species Arthrobacter sp. Cr_A7. Next base: position 938 of record NZ_JARHXQ010000271.1, read on the forward strand.
ATCTCCAGGGCGGTGAAGGCGAAGCCTTAATAGTCGGATCGCACACCGGGACACGACTGGCGTCTTCAACAGTCCCTAGGCATGCAAAAATGTGGCATACGTTGCACAAGAACCCTGCAAACCGGAAACGTCGCTCTGGTTCAGCCTTTCAGCTGGAACCGGCGCACTCATCCACTGCCACAATAACAATTGGTAACAAGTCTAGCATGGACGGTCTCCATGCCTTAATCGGCGGGTTAAACGGGGATGGTCCCCCACCTTGCGGTGCGGGACCATCCCTTGGTCAGACTCCGTGTCTAGCGGAAGTCGTTGCCCAGGTCGTAGTCATCCAGCGGGATGGCGTGGAACTCGGGAGCTCCGTCACCGCCCAGGGTGTCGTACGAGAAGTCGCTGAATGCGCTGGGGCCGGTGAACAGGTTGGCCTTCGCTTCTTCAGTCGGCTCCACGGTGACCTCGGTGTAGCGCGGGAGGCCCGTGCCGGCCGGGATCAGCTTACCGATGATCACGTTCTCCTTGAGGCCCAGCAGCGGGTCGCTCTTGCCTTCCATGGCCGCCTGCGTCAGGACGCGGGTGGTCTCCTGGAAGGAAGCTGCGGACAGCCAGGACTCGGTGGCCAGCGACGCCTTGGTGATACCCATGAGCTCAGGACGTCCGGAAGCCGGAGTCTTGCCCTCGGACACAACGCGGCGGTTGGCGTCCTCGAAGCGGCTGCGCTCGGCGAGTTCGCCGGGGAGCAGGTCCGATTCGCCGGACTCGATGACCGTGACGCGGCGCAGCATCTGGCGGACGATAACCTCGACGTGCTTGTCGTGGATACCGATGCCCTGGCTGCGGTACACGCCCTGGACCTCGTCCACCAGGAACTTCTGTGCCGCACGGGGACCCATGATGCGCAGAACCTGCTTGGGATCCACCGGACCGTTGATCAGCTTCTGGCCGACGGTGACATGGTCGCCGTCTTCGATCAGCAGGCGTGAACGGCGAAGGACCGGGTAGGCGATCTCTTCGGTTCCGTCATCCGGGGTGATGACCAGGCGCATCTGGCGCTCGGACTCTTCGATGGTGATGCGGCCGGCTGCTTCCGCAATCGGTGCAACACCCTTTGGAGTACGGGCTTCGAAGAGCTCCTGGATACGGGGCAGACCCTGGGTGATGTCGTCGCCACCGCTGGCGGAGACTGCACCACCGGTGTGGAACGTACGCATGGTCAGCTGGGTACCGGGCTCACCGATGGACTGTGCGGCGATGATGCCCACGGCCTCGCCGATGTCCACGGTCTTGCCGGTGGCCAGCGAACGGCCGTAGCACAGGGCGCAGGTACCGACGCTGGACTCACAGGTGAGTACGGAGCGGACCTTGACCTCGGTGATGCCGGCCTTGAAGAGCTCGTCGATGACGACGTCTCCGCAGTCGGTGCCGGCGGCTGCGAGGACGTTGCCCTCGGAGTCCACGACGTCGACAGCCAGCGTACGTGCGTAGGCGCTGTTCTCGACGTTCTCGTCCAGTACCAGCTCGCCGTTGGAATCGGCGACGGCGATGGGCGTGACCAGGCCACGCTCAGTGCCGCAGTCCTCTTCGCGGACGATGACATCCTGCGAGACGTCCACCAGACGACGGGTCAGGTAACCCGAGTTGGCGGTACGCAGCGCGGTGTCAGCCAGGCCCTTACGGGCACCGTGCGTGGCGATGAAGTATTCCAGCACCGACAGGCCCTCACGGTAGGAGGACTTGATGGGACGCGGGATGATTTCACCCTTTGGGTTGGCCACCAGGCCACGGATACCCGCGATCTGGCGGACCTGCATCCAGTTACCACGTGCACCGGAGGACACCATGCGGTTGATGGTGTTCATCGGGGACAGGCTGTCACGCATGACCTGGGCGATCTCGTTGGTTGCCTTGTTCCAGATCTCGATCAGTTCCTGGCGGCGCTCGTCGTCGTCGATCAGGCCCTTGTCGTACTGGCCCTGGATCTTGGCGGCGCGCTCCTCGTAACCGGCGAGGATCTGCGGCTTTGCGGCCGGCACCTCGATGTCGGAGATAGCGACGGTGACGCCTGAACGGGTGGCCCAGTAGAAACCGGCATCCTTCAGGTTGTCCAGCGTTGCCGCGGTGACGACCTTGGGGTAGCGCTCGGCGAGGTCGTTGACGATGCGGGACAGTTCGCCCTTGTCGGCAACAGCCTCAACCCAGGGGTAGTCTTCGGGCAGGGTCTCGTTGAAGAGGACCTGGCCCAGGGAGGTCTGGACGAGAGCGGGCTGACCCGGCTCCCAGCCTTCGGGAGCTTCCCAGCCGGCGTACGGAACAAAGCCTTCGAGGCGGATCTTGACCTGCGAGTTCAGGTGCAGCTCGCGGGCGTCGAACGCCATGATGGCTTCCGAAACCGAACCGAAGATGCGGCCTTCACCGGCTGAACCGACACGCTTGGTGGTCAGGTGGTAGAGGCCGATGATCATATCCTGCGAAGGCAGGGTGACCGGGCGTCCGTCGGAGGGCTTCAGGATGTTGTTCGAGGACAGCATCAGGATGCGGGCCTCAGCCTGCGCCTCGGGGCTCAGCGGCAGGTGGACTGCCATCTGGTCGCCGTCGAAGTCGGCGTTGAAGGCGCCACAAACCAGCGGGTGCAGCTGGATTGCCTTGCCTTCAACAAGCTGCGGCTCGAACGCCTGGATGCCCAGGCGGTGCAGGGTAGGTGCACGGTTGAGCAGCACCGGGTGTTCGGTGATGATCTCTTCGAGCACGTCCCAGACCTGGGGACGGTAACGCTCCACCATGCGCTTGGCCGACTTGATGTTCTGGGCGTGGTTGAGGTCAACGAGGCGCTTCATCACGAACGGCTTGAAGAGCTCCAGGGCCATCTGCTTGGGCAGGCCGCACTGGTGCAGCTTCAGCTGCGGGCCGACGACGATGACCGAACGGCCGGAGTAGTCGACGCGCTTGCCGAGGAGGTTCTGGCGGAAACGGCCCTGCTTGCCCTTGAGCATGTCGCTCAGGGACTTCAGCGGACGGTTGCCCGGTCCGGTGACCGGACGGCCGCGGCGGCCGTTGTCGAAGAGGCTGTCAACAGCTTCCTGAAGCATGCGCTTCTCGTTGTTGACGATGATCTCCGGAGCGCCCAGGTCAAGCAGGCGCTTGAGGCGGTTGTTGCGGTTGATCACGCGGCGGTACAGGTCGTTGAGGTCGGAGGTCGCGAAGCGGCCACCGTCCAGCTGGACCATGGGGCGCAGTTCCGGCGGGATCACCGGGACGGCGTCCAGGACCATGCCAAGCGGGCTGTTGTTGGTGGTCAGGAACGCGTTGACCACCTTCAGGCGCTTGAGGGCACGGGTCTTGCGCTGGCCCTTGCCGTTGGCAATAACGTCGCGCAGCAGGTCGGACTCTGCCTGCATGTCGAAGTTCTCAAGGCGCTTCTTGATGGCTTCGGCACCCATGGAGCCTTCGAAGTACATGCCGTAGCGGTCGCGCAGCTCGCGGTACAGGCCTTCGTCACCTTCGAGGTCGGCGACCTTCAGGTTCTTGAAGCGGTCCCAGACCTGCTCGAGGCGCTCGATGTCGGCGTCGGCGCGCTTGCGCACGTTGGCCATCTGGCGGTCGGCGGAGTCGCGTGCCTTCTTCTTGTCGGCAGCCTTGGCGCCTTCGCCCTCGAGGCGTGCAATTTCGCCTTCGAGATCTCGGGCGATGGCAGCGATGTCGGAGTCGCGGTTGTCGATGAGCTGCTTCTTCTCGATGTCGTGCTCAACCTGCAGGTTGGGCAGTTCCTCGTGGCGGGCAGCCTCGTCGACGCTGGTGATCATGTAGGCAGCGAAGTAGATGACCTTTTCGAGGTCCTTCGGTGCCAGGTCAAGGAGGTAGCCCAGGCGGGAGGGAACACCCTTGAAGTACCAGATGTGCGTGACCGGTGCGGCCAGCTCGATGTGGCCCATGCGTTCGCGGCGGACCTTGGCGCGGGTGACTTCAACGCCACAGCGCTCACAGATGATGCCCTTGAAGCGCACGCGCTTGTACTTGCCGCAGTAGCATTCCCAGTCCCGGGACGGGCCGAAGATCTTCTCGCAGAAGAGTCCGTCCTTCTCGGGCTTGAGCGTGCGGTAGTTGATGGTTTCCGGCTTCTTAACCTCGCCGTACGACCAGCCGCGGATGTCTTCCGCGGTGGCGAGGCCGATCTGCATGAGGCCGAAGGAGGATTCGCTGGACATATGGTCCCTGTTCTCTCTTGTTCTCTAAATTCTGAAGTCTTGGGTT
>NZ_JARHXQ010000272.1:0-5864 GCF_029222765.1 Arthrobacter sp. Cr_A7
GGGCACCAGCCTCAATGCGGCAAGGAAGGCGGCAAGGCCAAGGGGAAGGTTGATCAGGAAGATCCAGTGCCAGGTCAAGTAGGTGGTCAGTGCGCCGCCCACCAAGGGTGCCAGCACGGGTGCCAGGAGCCCCGGCCACACCAGGAAGGCAGTGGCGCGGAGCAGTTCGGATTTGGGTGTGCCGCGGAGAACCAGCAGCGTTCCCACTGGAACCATCATTGCGCCGCCTGCCCCCTGGGCGATGCGGCTCAGGGTCAGCGTGGCCAGGTCCTGGCTCAGCGAGCAGGCCAGCGAGGCCACGGTAAAGACGGCGATGGCCAGGCAGAAGATCCGCCGGGCTCCGAACCGTTCCGCCAGCCAGCCGCTGATCGGGATGCCCACGGCCACGGTCAGCAGGTAGGCCGTCATGGTGATGTTCACGTCGGCCGCGGGGACCCGGAAATCGGCGGAGATGTTGGGGATGGCGGTGGTGAGGACCGTGCCGTCCAGAAACTCCATAAAGAACGTTGCCGCCACCAGGAGGGCCAGGCGGGGGCTCCACACATGCCGGATACCGTCGGGTCCGTTGTGGGGTGCGCTTGCTGCCATCCGATTATCGTGCCACCCGAGGGGCATCTATCAGCAACACTGCTGGATCAGAAGCGTGTTCGCGAATCCGAATTCAGACGGTTCTGATCTGCGAACAAGCCCAGGAAATGAGGCCGCGCAAGTCCACCGGGAACGCAAAAGGCCCCGGTCCGGGGACCGGGGCCAAACGCGGAGACGGGGGGATTTGAACCCCCGGTCGAGTTTAACCCCGACCCTTCATTAGCAGTGAAGTCCATTCGGCCGCTCTGGCACGTCTCCAATTGCTATTCCTAGCCCACCAAGGATACGCAGATCGGGGCATGCAGTGCAAAACGGCTGTCCACCGGTGGCAGGAGATGGCGGCAGGATGCGGGCAACATCAGGAGGCGGGCTGCAGCGGGCGGACCATCCGGATCTCCCGGAGGTTCTCCCAGCTGGGAATCACGTCCTCCGCTCCGTCCGGTGTAAAGCCGAACTGGCGGTAGAAAGCGATGGCGTCGCCGTTGTCCGCGGCCACCCAGAGTGACGCGGCCGCGGTGCCCAAGGCGGCCTCCAGCAGCCGCCGCCCCAGGCCGAGGCCCTGGTGCGAGGCCAACAGGTACAGCCCCCACAACTCAAGGTCCCCGGAAGACGGGGGCGGCGACTCGTGCCAGGGATCGTCAGCCGGCACATGCCGGACGCCGGAGAACCCAACGATCGTGCCGCCGTCGCACGCCACCCATGCCTGGGCCGGTTCCGGCCGGTCCAGCAACGCCCGCCACATGGCCGCTCTGTCGGCAGGGTCCGCTGCTGCAAGGTGCGCGTCCGACAGCATGCCCCGGTAGGTTTCCTGCCAGCAGCGCAGGTGCACCTCCGCCAGCCGTTCCACGTCACCTGCCACGGCCTGCCGTACCGACAACTCCGGGGTCACGAGGTCCCGCCAGCCAGCGCCTTCCACAGGAAATGCTGGCTGCGGGCCTGCAGCGCGGCGGCCTGCCGGTTGTCGGACGCACCGGCGTGGCCACCCTCCAGGGCTTCGTGGAACCACACGTTGGGAATGCCCATGGCCAACATTCGGGCAGCCATCTTGCGGGCCTGGACGGGGCCCACCCTGTCATCCGACGTCGCCGTCCAGATGAACGTTTCCGGATACTCCACCCCGTCCTTGAGCAGGTGGTAGGGAGAGAACGTCTTGATGTACTCCCACTGCTCCGGCACGTCGGGGTCACCGTATTCCGCGATCCAGGAGTGGCCGGCAGATAGCTTGGTGTAGCGGCGCATATCCAGCAGGGGAACGCCGCACGAGACGGCGCCGAAGAGTTCCGGGTACTGGGTGAGCATGTTTCCCACCAGCAGTCCGCCGTTGGAGCCGCCCACGCAGCCCAGTCGTTCCCGTGACGTGACGCCGCGCGAGATGAGATCGCGGGCCACGGCGGCAAAGTCCTGAAACGCCTTGTGCCTGTTCTCCTGCAGGGCTGCCCGGTGCCAGGCCGGGCCGTATTCGCCGCCGCCGCGGATGTTGGCCACCACGTAAACGCCGCCGCGGGAGTGCGGGGTCTGGCCGTCGTCGCCCGGCACGCCGGTGGTCCTGCGCTCCAGCCAGGCCCTGCCCACGGTGCCGCTGTAGGAGGGCGTACGGGAAATCTCAAACCCGCCGTATCCGGAAAGCTGGGTGGGGTTCTGGCCGTCAAGCGGCAGGTTCCGCGCGGCCACCTGAAAATACGGGACGCGCGTGCCGTCGTCGGAGACGGCGAAGTGCTGCTGTACTTCGTAGTCACCGTCGGCGAAGAACGACGGCGACGTCTTCACGGGCGCATGCCGGCTCACCACGCCGGGCGTTCCGCCGTCGCCGTGGTTGCGTTCCAGCGTGCCCCGCATCAGCGTGCTGGGGGTGGTGAACCCGGTGGCGACGAGCCAGAAGTCGTCGCCCGCACCGCCGTCGGCCGCAGCCTCGTCCTCGTCGTCCACGGCGTAGGCGTTGACGTCGTGCAGCGGCGGGCAGGCGTCCAGGGGAGTGGATGCCCAGGCGCCTTCGGTTCCGCTCTGGCTGCCGGTCGGCTCGGCCGGGCGGGACGGGTCAAGGACCCTGATCTGCGACGAGACGTCCTGGAGGAGGTTGAGCAGCAGGAAGTTCCGGGTCCAGCTCCAGGACTGCAGCGAGGTGCTGGCATCCGGGGTGAACAGGACCAGGACGTTCCGGGCGCCGGCCAGGTAGTCCTCGAAGTTGGCGGCCAGCAGCGATCCGGCGGGGTAGGTGGTTCCGGCCAGCACCCAGTCCTGCTGCGGGCGGAACAGCAGCCACTCCCGGTGGGCGCTGACATTGACATCGGTGGGGACATCGATCGCCACCCACTCCCCGTCCCGCAGCACCAGGTTGGTGCGGTTGAAGAAGTCGATGTAGTCCACGGCAAAGGTGCGTTCGAAGCCGGGGGTGGAATCGTGCGCCACCACCGCCATCATGTGGTCCTCGGGGACCTCGAAGAGCCGGGGTGCGCCGGGCAGTCCGGCGCCGCGCTTGAGGGTCACCGCGGTACGGGCGTAGGAAGAGGCAGTCTTGGGGAGTCCGTCGGCGGTGGAGGCGACCAGCAGCGTATCCGCGTCGAGCCAGGACACGTTGCCCTTCGCCGTCGGCAGGTCAAAGCCGCCGCGGGCCGGGTCCACGAAGCCGCGTGCCTCGACGTCGTATTCGCGGTAGCGGTTGGCGTCGCCGCCGTCGGGGGAGAGCGCCAGCAGGGCCAGCCGGTATGGCTCGCCGGGAGCGGGCCGGAGGAACGTTGCGCCGTGGAACACCCACTCCTCGCCTTCGGCGGCGGCCAGGGCGTCCACGTCCAGCAGGATGTCCCACTCGGGCGAGTCAGTGCAGTAGCTCTCCCAGGTGGTGCGGCGCCACAGGCCCTTGGGGTTCTGCTGGTCCTTCCAGAAGTTGTAGTACCAGTCCCCGCGCTTGCCCACCATGGCGATGCGGTCCGTGGAGTCCAGGACCTCGAGGATCCTGCCCTCCAGTTCCACGTAATCGGCGTCCTCGAGCAGGTCCTCGGTACGGGAGTTCTGCTCCTTGACCCAGGCAAGCTGCTCTTCGCCGTAGATGTCTTCGAGCCAGACATTCTCATCCGTAGGCTCGGGTGCGATGCCCGCAGGCGTGCTGCCGGGGGTGGCCTGGCCGGAACCTGGGACGGACGCTGAATCAGCTGCAGTGGTGGTCATGCGCCCCATCCAAACAACATCCCTGGGGGCTGGCAAGTCAAGCGTGCAGCGCAGACTTGGTTCTCAGCCCGTACTCTGGATGCCGTGGAAATAACGCAGAGCATCCGGACAGCCATCATTGGTGCCGGACCGCGCGGCACCAGCGTACTGGAACGCCTGCTCGCCCACGCCGCCGCACACAACACCGCCGCGTTGAACGCACCCGGGACAACGGGCGGCGCCATCCGGCTCCACATCGACGTCATCGACCCCTACCCGGCCGGCTCCGGGCACGTCTGGCAGCCGGAGCAGTCGCGGCTGTTCCTGATGAACACCCAGTCTTTCTACCCCACGCTGATTCCGGAGGACCCGTCACTTCCGGCGCCGGTGGCCGGCACCACCTTTGAGCAGTGGCGTGCCCGGCAGCAGCACCACCCGCTCCCGTTCCTGACAGCGGACGAGCGGGCCGAACTTGCCGTGCTGGGTGCCAACGATTTTCCCAGCCGCGCCCTGTATGGCAGGTACCTTCGCTGCACCCTCGCGGATCTGCTGGACAAAGCGCCCGACGGCGTCACTATCGACTTCCACGAGGCGACCGCCTTGTCGGTGCGCCCCTCAAAGGACGGAACGTTCGACGTCGGCCTGGCCACCGGCGCTACCCTCCGCGCCCATTCAGTGGTCCTGGCGCTTGGCCACATCCCGTCCCGGCTGAACCCGGAACAGCGGGAACTCCAGGCCTCCGCCGGGCAACTGGGCCTGCGGTATCTGCCGCCGGCTGTGCCGGCCGACGTGGACTGGTCACAGATCCCAGCGGGCGAACCGGTCCTGGTCCGCGGCATGGGCCTGAACTTCTTCGACACCATGGTGCAGCTCACCGAGGGCCGCGGCGGAAAGTTCGTCACCAGCGGCGGACGGCTGGAGTATGAACCGTCCGGCCAGGAGCCGCTCATCATCGCTGCGTCGCGGCGCGGAACCCCGTACCGTGCCAAGGCAGCGCTGGAAGGCTACTACCCGCGCTCAGTGACCCTCCGGTACTTCACCGAAGCAGCGCTGGAGCGCTTCCGCAAGGCCGGCATCCGGCCCGGGTTCGACCACGATCTGTGGCCCCTGCTGCACCGTGACACCCTCTGGGCCTACTACTCCACCCTGGTGCGCTCGCAGCCCGGCGCCGTCCCGGATACTGCCGCCTTCCTCGCCGCCCTGGACGAGGCGCTGCATCCCCACGCCCACAGTGCGGCCAACTGGGAGGACAGCGTGGAGAGCGTGCTGGCCATCCACGTGGGGCCGAGGCACCGGCTGGACCTCCCCGGACTCGCGGCGCCGCTGGCAGGGCGTTCCTTTGCGTCGCGTTCAGAACTTGATGCCGCGGTGGTGGAGTACCTGCTGGACGATGCCCGTCGTTCCGCCCTGGGGGAGGATGACCCCGTCAAGATGGCCATCGGCGCCCTCCATCACGGACGGGCTGTCCTCAAGACGGCAGTGGCCGACGGCGGCATCACCGATGAATCGTGGGTTGCCGGCCTGCGAGGCTGGTTCGAGTCCTTCGTTGAAGGCCTGGCCAGCGGGCCGCCGGCCCTGCGCTCGGAGCAGCTGGCGGCCCTGGCCCGTGCCGGAGTTGTCAGCTTTGTAGGCCCGGACCCAAAGTTCGGTATCGACCGCCGGAACCGGATGTTCACGGCGTCCTCGCCGTGGGTGGGTGGGGCCCCGGTGTCGGCCGCCACAATGGTGGAGGCGCTCGCACCCGGCAACAGGGTCTCGGCCAACGATTCTCCGCTGCTGGAGCAGCTCCTGGCCGACGGCGCGGTCCGGCCCCGGCTCATGATGACGGCGGAAGGCGCGCCGGTGCAGTCCACGGGCCTGGACGTGGTGCCGCACCCGTACCGTCCGGTCGCGGCGAACGGGTCCGTCACCGAGGGCCTGTACGTGCTGGGCCTGCAGCTGTCCTCCACCCAGTGGGGGACCGCCATTGCCGCCGAAGCGGTCCAGCCCGGCGGGCCGGTGTACCGCAGCGGCCAGCGGACACTCCGGGACGCCGACGAGATCGCCGCCGCCATCCTGGGTTCCTGACGTACCAACCGGACGCTCTCTCACCTTTGGCGCCTTAACGGCCAACGCTCTATTACCTTTGGCGCCTA
>NZ_JARHXQ010000273.1:0-15466 GCF_029222765.1 Arthrobacter sp. Cr_A7
GGGCATCAACCCGGGCCACCTTCCGCCGGGAGTTCTTTGGTCCGCGGAGGCGTGCCGGCGGTTTTCGGTGCTGCTGGCGGAGTGCGAGCAGCGGAAACAGCAGCACAGAGAGCATTCCTGCCCCCACGAGTGCCGACGCGATTCCGCTGGAAATCAGACCCTCGTTCCGGCCGATGGCGGTCACCGCCACGATGATGGGCAGTCCCGTTGCCCCGAACAGGATGATGGCCCGCTTGTCCACCGGTGTTGACCTGGGCGGGGCTGCCAGAAGCGACGGCAGGCCGCGGACCACCAGCAGGAGGAGCAGGAACAGCGGGACCAGTGCCAGGGCGGCCGGGCTGGCGGTGAGGGCGCGCAGGTCGAAGTCGATGCCCGTGTCGATGAAGAAAATGGGCACCAGGAACCCGAACGCGACCGCGTCGATTTTGGTCTCGATGACGTGCCGGTCCTGTTCCGGGGCCCGCGCGATGGCCACTTTCCAGAGGACCCCGGCGGCGAAGGCACCCAGCAGCATGTCCAGTCCCACCACCATGCTCAGCGCCACCAGCACGGTCAGGATGAACATAATGGACCGGACTGCGAACTGGCCGCTGGTGTGCAGGGTCCGGGTGACCTGGGAGTGGAGCAGCGTATGCCGTGCCCGGGAGGCGAGGAAGATCGCCAGGCCTGTCAGGAGGACAAACCCGAGCAGCACCGCCGTGGCCGGACCCAGCTCCCTGCCGCTGAAGAACAGCGAGATCGCCACCAGGGGGCCAAACTCCCCCGCCGCACCCAGTGCCGTGACCGCGATGCCCATCGGGGTTCTCAATTCGCCGGCGTCGCGGAGGATCGGCAGCAGCGCGCCCAGCGCCGTGGAGCACAGGGCGACGCCGATGATCACGGCAGCAGCCGGTGACGGACCCAGAACAAATCCGGCGCCGATGCCTGCCGCCAGGGAGATGACCCAGCCGGCGGCGGCACGGTTGACCGGCCTTCCCCGGATCACGGCGAAATCAATCTCGTTGCCGGCCACGAAGAAGAGCATGGCCAGCCCGAACTGCGCCAGCGTGTCGATGAACTCCGTGGGCTGGATCCACCCCAACAGGCTGGGACCGAGCATGATGCCGAGGACAATCTCGAAGACCACAATCGGGACCTTGACCACCCGGTCCAGGAAGCGCGCCGCAAGGGGCGCCGCGATAGCCAGCAGGGCAATCAGAACCAATGACGTGGACAGACCCTGCATCGGCGGTACCTCCGGCACCTCGGCTGCTTCGAAGGAAAAGTACTCCAAAGCTACCGCCGCCGCTGGGTTGGCACCATAACAGCACCCCTGGCCTTGCCCCGGTTTCCCTGGTCCGCCGGCCTCTTGGGACGGTAACGGCACAGTAACGCGCGTGTGATCAACTCATTCCTGGGTTCCCCCGCACATGAGGAGGGCGTTATGGGACCGCCGTGGGCTTCCCTGCGGGTGGCCGGTGTGGCTCTGGACGTCCCGGACCAGCTTGCACCCTCAGGTGAGCGCAGTATCGACGGCAGCGCTGCCGTCCTTGAGGGCGCCGGCATGCGGCTGACCGTCGATGCGAGCCCCTTCGCTGACACCCTTACCCGCTATGCGGACAAGCCAGGCTATGAGCATTGGCGGGAAGCGGTGGGCAGCCACACCGCGGATTTCGTCCTGTTCGAGGAAGAGGGAATCCGCACCGTTGCCATGAATATCCCCGGCCGCGCCACCGCCGTCGTCCATCTGCCCGCCGGCGCGGAACGGGACGTGGCACTGCAGATCCTGCGAAGCATTCGAACTGATCAAGGAGAGTCCAATGACTGAAGAGCAATACCGTGCCGCCCCGTATCTGGCCGCGGTGGAAAACACCTCCCCGGGTGAACGCAGCCCGGGCTTCAGCAAGGTGCAAACGTACCTCGAGCGGTTCGGTTACCTGGCGGAATCCACCTCCAGGGAAATCGGCCTCCTGGATGACCCCACAGCAGGGGCCCTCCGGAATTTCCAGGAGTTTTTCCACCTGCCGGTCACCGGCGTCTTCGACGACGCCACCCGGGAAGCCATGATGCAGGCGCGCTGCGGTCTTCCGGACATGCGGGCCGGGGACCTCGCCTTCTCCACACAGTGCGCGTGGGCCGACCGGACGCTGACGTATGCCTTTGACACCGGCACCAACGATGTGGCCGGCACCGCCGAGTTCGACGCCATCAGGCGTGCCATCCAGACCTGGCAGAACGTGGGCGGATTGACGTTCACGGAGGTTGCCGTCGGGTCCAGTCCGGACATCCGGATCGGCTGGCGCCCTGCAGCGGACCCGGACCATTCGATGGTGGGTGGCGTCCTGGCCCACGCCGATTTCCCGCCGGGCTGCAGCGTGGTGACCAACACGCTGCCCAAGCCGGTGCACTTCGACGACAGCGAGCATGTGTGGAGCGTGGGTGCTGTGGCCAGCGCCTTTGATATCGAAACGGTTGCACTCCACGAGTTCGGCCATATCGTGGGCCTCGCGCACTCCAGCGTTGCGAACGCCGTCATGGCACCCACCGTGGCAGCCAACTTCACTAAACGTGCCCTCACCCAGGATGACATTGACGGCTTCCGGTCGCTGTACCCGGCCGCACCGCTGGCCTGGTCGGGCTGGAATTCCCTGGGCGGAACCATCACCTCGGACATCGCCGTCGGCAACAACAAGGACGGCCGGCTGGAGGCTTTTGCCCGGGGCACCGACGGGGCTGTGTGGCACCGGTGGCAGACCACACCCAACGGGAACTGGGCAGGCTGGGCTTCGCTGGGCGGGGTCATCACCACCGAGATCGCCGTCGCCAATAACCTGGACGGCCGGCTGGAGATTTTCGCCAGGGGCACGGACAACGCCCTGTGGCACAAGTGGCAGACCACACCCAACGGGAACTGGTCCGGCTGGAACTCCCTGGGCGGCGTGATCACCGGACCGCCTGCCACGGGGCGCAACGCGGATGGCCGCCTCGAGGTCTTCGCCCGGGGCACCGACGGCGCCGTGTGGCATCGCTGGCAGACCGCCCCGAACGGCAACTGGGCCGGCTGGCAGTCCCTGGGCGGCGTGATCACCTCAGAGATCGCGGGGGGCAAGAATGCCGACGGCCGCCTCGAAGTATTCGCCCGCGGCACCGACAATGCCCTCTGGCACAGGTGGCAAACGACACCCAACGGCAACTGGGCCGGCTGGCAGTCCCTGGGCGGCATCCTCACCTCCAACATCGCCGTCGGCAGCAACGCCAATGGCCGCCTCGAGGTCTTCGTCCGGGGCACGGACAACGCCCTCTGGCACAAGTGGCAGACAGCACCCAACAGCGGATGGTCCGGCTGGCAGTCGCTGGGGGGCCTGCTCACGTCCGACATTGCGGTGGGCAGGAATGCGAGCGGCCGCCTTGAGGCCTTTGTCCGGGGCACGGACAACGCCCTGTGGCACATGTGGCAGACCGCTCCAAACAGCGGATGGTCCGGCTGGCACTCCCTGGGCGGCCTGCTCACCTCCAACATCACCGTGGGCAGCAACGCCGACGGCCGCATGGAGGTGTTCGTCCGCGGTACCGACAACGCCCTGTGGCACATGTGGCAGACCAGGCCGTTCCTGACGGAAGAGCCCACCGGTTCCGCCGGTGCCACCACGACGTCGGAGGAGAAGGGCGGGGACATGCCGTCCGGCGGCGCGCTCCCGCAGACGGTCGAGATGCCGCTCGGTGCCATGGGCGAAAGCGTGACCACTAACGGCCACCAACCGGCGATGCCCCTGGGCGCCATGGACGCCTCGAAAGAGGAGTCCGCGGGCAGCCGCGACAAGGCATCCAAGGAAGCTGTTTCCGACAAGATGCCGGCGGGCATGGCCGCCACCGTCTGACCCGGTTGCTACAGACAACGCGGGGTCACCCCCGGCCCAATAAACGCCCGGAAAGAGGGCCGGGAGTGACCCCGCGTTGGTGTTTGAAGGGGACGTACGGCCCACTGGGGCAGGACGCCACAAAGCTCCAGCTGATTCCTCCTGATCCACCTGGTCCGGAGGGCAGCTCTGTGCGGTAGTTTGAGGCATGCCGCTAAACGTGGCTGATCAGTTTCTTGGGGGAGCGGAAAAATGGAACCAATCGTTATTGAGGGTGGCAAGGGCACGATAGAACTCGGTGCCGACGGAATTATCCACCTTTCGTGGAGGCCGGGCATTATTCTGGACAGCGACGACGTGCACGCGGGCATGGCCACGCTCAACGAAATCTGCGGCGGGTCCGAATACCCGATGCTGGTGGACATGGGGACCACAAAAGCCGTGACCCGGCAGGCCAAGTCTGCCTTCCAGATCCCGTGTGCCGCGTCGCGGATTGCCTTGCTGGGCTCAAGCCCGGTGGACCGCATCATTGCCAACTTCACCATCGACCGGCAGACGCTGCCGTGTCCAACCCGCTTTTTCACGTCCCGCGACGGCGCCCTGGACTGGCTCCTCCAAGGGGACTCCCCCGCCCCTATCCTTGAGTCGTGACCCTTCTTCAGGCCCTTCTTTCCTTTGCCCTGGTTGCCGGACTCCTCACGCTGGTTCCCGGCCTGGACACCGCGCTTGTTTTGCGCTCGTCCATCTCCAAGTCACGCCGCTATGCCTTCGCCACCGCGGCGGGCATCAGCACGGGAGCGATGATCTGGGGCGTCGCCGCGGCGGTGGGCGTATCGGCGCTGCTGGCAGCATCCGAAATCGCATACCGCATGCTGACCATCGCCGGCGCGGCCTACATGGTATGGCTGGGACTGTCCCTGCTCTGGAAAAGCCTTCGGCAACAGGGACTGCGTGCAACGGGCGGGACGATGGCTCCGGTGGAAGGCCGGGACAACCTTGTCCAGGGCTGGCTGACGGGGACCGGAACCAACCTGCTCAACCCTAAAGTCGGGGTGTTCTACATCGCCACCATCCCGCAGTTCATTCCCGCAGGAGTGTCGCCCCTGCTGGTGGGCATCCTGCTGGCAGGCGTCCACTGCCTGCTGGCCATGGCCTGGTTCACCCTGCTGATCTTCGGCACCGGGTACGCCTCCCGCTGGCTTAACGGAGCCCGCAGCATCCGCATCATCGACAACATCACCGGAACAGTCCTGGTGGGCTTCGGCCTCAAGCTCGCCCTCGAACCCGCCCACTAGTTCCGGCGGTGCACCTCAGGCAACACGTACGACGGCGGCACGCGCCGCCGTCGGACGCGTCCCCCAGTCCGTGCCCAGTTTCTTTTCTGAAGGAGGACAGATGATTTCAATGGAGAAAGGCCCGGGAGAACCGGCCCGGACGCCCCGTGCCCGGCGGATTCCCGAGCGTGCCCACCCCGTCACCCTCCGCGACGTCGCGG
This sequence comes from Arthrobacter sp. Cr_A7, assembly GCF_029222765.1. NCBI lineage: Bacteria > Bacillati > Actinomycetota > Actinomycetes > Micrococcales > Micrococcaceae > Arthrobacter > Arthrobacter sp. Cr_A7. The sequence continues at coordinate 5,332 of NZ_JARHXQ010000273.1, forward strand.
AAGCGGCCGGGGTTTCCACCGCCACGGTCTCGCTGGTGGTCAACAAGAAAAAGGACGCCCGGATCGCGGAGGAAACGCGGCAGCGCGTGAAGGATGCCATCCGGTCGCTGGGCTACCGCCCCAACGCGATGGCCAAGACCCTGGTCAGCGGGACGTCCCGGTTCATCGGGCTGGTGGCCGACGGCGTAGCCACCACCCCGTTCGCCGGCCAGATCATCCACGGCGCCCAGGACGAGGCGTGGAAGCACGGCTATGCCCTCCTCATCGCCAACACCGAAGGCAACGGCGAACTGGAGCAGGACGCCATCACCATGATGCTCGAGTACAAAGTGCGCGGCATCCTCTACTCCACGTGGTTCCACCGGCAGACTGACATTCCGGCGTCGCTGCGGGAAGCGGACTTTGTCCTGGTCAACTGCTTCTCCAACGAGCCGGGCACCCGGTCCGTGGTTCCGGACGAGGTGCAGGGCGGCCGCGCAGCCACGGAGGTCCTGCTGCGGCACGGCCACCGCCGCATCGCCTTTATCAATGCCACCATCCCCGCCCCGGCCAAGGACGGGCGGCTCCTGGGGTACAGGGAAGCGCTTGAGGACGCCGGCATCCCGTTCGATCCGGAGCTGGTGATGGAAGCCTATCCGGACCAGGAAGGCGGCTACGGGGCAACCGGGGAACTGCTCAAACGCGGCGTCACGGCCGTGTACTGCTACAACGACCGGATGGCCATGGGCCTCTACGACGGGCTGCGCGAGCACGGCCTGTCCATCCCGGACGACATGGCCGTGGTGGGCTTCGACAACCAGGAAGTCATCGCCGCGCACCTGCGCCCCCCGCTGTCCACGGTGTCCCTCCCCCACTACGAACTGGGCGCTGCGGGTGTCCGGATGCTGCTGGAACTCGACGGCGCAACCGAGGGAATCTCGAAAGTCCACTGCCCCACGGTGGAGCGCACGTCAGTCCGGGCGCAGGCCCACGCCTGAGCCTGATCCACGGCAAGACGTACGACGTCGGCGCGCGGCCGCCGTCGAACGTTTCCATGGTGGTTCCAAGGTCCAAACCTAGGATGGGAGTCAGCGTCAGCCAGGGAGGGGGCCGCCACCGATGTCGGAGGAAGTTCCGGAGGAAAGCCGCGGTTCCGGGCGGAACGGTTTTTCCCGGCGGCTGAAGGGCCTCGCCCTTCCCATGATCGTGGGGCTGGTCTTCGTGGGGATCGGTGGCGCCGTCACCTATTACGGGATCAACGCGAGGCCGCAGAATACTGACCAGTCCATCCGCCTTCCAACACCCGTCTCCCTGCGTCCGTGCGAAGTCCTGGACAGGGCTGCGCTGGTCCCCGCCAGCGGTGCGCTGTTCGGCGTCAACCTTGATATGGAGGCCAGGACGCTGGCTGAATACTCCTTCAACCTGGGCCACACGCCGGCAGTGACCGTGATTTCCACCAGTTTCCCCTACACCGGCGAGGAGAAGGAGGACCTGCAGCGCGCCGCCGACCAAATCCGTGCCCACGGCCAGACGATGCTGCTGACCCTGGAGCCCGTGAACGGCCTCGACGCGGTGACGGAGGAATCCGCCGCCACCCTCGCCAGGGACCTCGCGGCCGTCAACAACGGCGGCGTCCCCGTCTTTGTGCGGTTCGCGCCTGAGATGAACGGCAACTGGATCCCATGGGGACAGCAGCCGGCCCGCTACATCGCAGCTTTCCGGACGCTGGCGTCAGCCGTCCACGCCCAGGCGCCGGGTTCGGCGATGATGTGGGCGCCGGACTACGGCGGCGGCTATCCGTTTTCCGGCGGCCAGTTCGATGTGAAGCCGGGAACAGCGGACTTCACCGCGCTGGATACCGACGCGGACGGGGCACTGACCGCGGATGATGACCCCTATGCCCCCTTCTATCCGGGCGATGACGCGGTGGACTGGGTGGGCATGTCCCTGTACCACTGGGGTTCGGCCTTCCCGTGGGGCGAGAACGAACTGCCGGAAGCCAACAAGTTCGCCAGCCAGCTCACGGGCAACTACCTTGGCGCGAACGGGGACGACACCCCGGTGCCTGACTTCTACGAGGTCTACGGGGTGCAGCACGGCAAACCGGTGGCCATCCCGGAGACCGCAGCGCTGTTCAATCCGGCGGCCGGCGGGGAAACCGAGCTGGCCATCAAGCAGGCCTGGTGGGGCCAGCTGTTCGATCCCGCGACGGCCGCGCGCTTCCCGCAGCTGAAGATGGTCAACTGGTTCGAGCGGGATGAGGACGAGGTGGAAGTCAACGGCCGGGTGGACTGGACCGTCACTAAGTCACCGCAGGTCCGGGAAGCCTTCACCGCCGCATTGCCGGGCTGGCTGCACTACGGCCCGGCCGAGGCGTGCGCTCCCCGAAGGTAATCCGCTGCCGCACGGACCCATGCGCGGATATAGGTTGGGTTTATGGAAACCGTGAGGACTGCCCCGGCGCGGGCGCGGCGTGACGTCCTGAGCCGGCGCATCCGGCTCTTGGCTGCCGCGACGATCACCTACAACCTCGTTGAAGCGGTTGCAGCGCTGTGGGCCGGCAACGTGGCGGACTCCTCGGCCCTGATCGGCTTCGGACTCGATTCGGTGATCGAGGTCGCCTCCGCAGTGGCCTTGTCCTGGCAGTTCTCCGCGCAGGACCCGGAACGGCGCGAGCACCTGACCCTGCGGATCATCGCGTTCTCCTTCTTCGCCCTCGCACTGTTCGTCACCGTCGACTCGGTCAGGTCACTGACCGGCGGCGGGGAAGCACAGCACTCCATGCCGGGCATCGTCATCGCCGCCCTGAGCCTGGCCATAATGCCCGTCCTGTCCTGGCTCCAACGCCGGGCCGGCCGCGAACTCGGATCCAGGACTGCGGTGGCTGACTCCAAGCAGACCCTGCTGTGCACCTACCTCTCAGCCGTGCTGCTGGCCGGCCTGGTGCTGAACAGCACGCTGGGATGGTGGTGGGCCGACGCCGGTGCGGCACTGGTCATTGCCGGGATCGCCGTCCGTGAGGGGATCAACGCCTGGAAAGGGGACGTCTGCTGCACCGTCCCCCATGTGGAGGGAAGCCATGCCGGGGAACCCGATGACTGCTGCGCATCAGACGGGACAAAGTGAGGCGATGGAAACCTTTGCGAAACAAGGAATCCCCAAGCTGCGCCGTTAGGGTTCCCCAATGTCCGCTCCCTACCCTCTGATTCATGATTACTTGCTCGGTGCTGCGGTGCACCAATGCCGGTTCCGCCTTCCTGGTGGGGAACCAGAACCTCGTTGCCGGTTATCACGAGGCCTTCGTCTGCGCTGAGCATAAAGCGTTGATCGAGGCCGGCTCCCCCTGGGACATGGAGGAGCGCTACGTGCTGTTGGGACAGGACATGGCACCTGTCCTGCAGACATGGTCCGCCCGCCCAAGCGCCGGGTCAGAGGGCTTCACGCTCACCCTCGAAATCGCGAACCAGGCCAAGCCCATTGAGGTCTTCCTGAGCTCAAGTGAGGCAAGGATGCTGGCCCAGTTCATCAGCGCCGCCAACGGCGACGGCAGTTGAGCGTTGTTTCTAGCTGAGCTCGCGCCGGAGGGTTTCCTGGAGCGGCACGTTGGGTTCGCCCGGTTGGCCCTGGCCGCTGAGGTAGAGGCCCATTTGGGCGCCGTGGTACTCCCAGTAGGCAAAGCTGAGGTTATTTTCCTCCAGAAGGCTGAGCATGTCACTGACCCATAGCTGGCCGCCCTTGCCCTCCATTTCAAAAGCCTGCCGGACCGTCCCGAATTCCATCACGGACATGGGGACGTTGTTGTCGGCGCCGAACTTCAGGTGCTTCCCCAGTTCGTGCGCCAGGTAGGTCTTGTCACGCTGGAGGAAGCCGTTTCCGGAGGCTCCCGGCGACTGGGCATAAACGTCCAGCTGCAGGCCGATGCGGGGCGCCGCGCCGGCTGACGGTGCGATGTCCTGTCCCCGCATGAAGCCCTGGATGCGGTACTTGTTGCCGGGAGTCACCTTGAACAGGTGCCTATCGTTGCTCCACCCTGTGATGGCAGCGGGGTCTGTTGCATTGCTGATGGAGAGGCTGCCGTCATCCAAATGCCCGGTGGTTTCCCGTGCAAAAGCGGCCGGCGCCGCCGCGTCTCCGCCGAAGCTCCACTGGTACCAGTCCAGGACGGCGTCCTTGTTCAGCTGTTCATCAACGATTTTGCGCAGTTCTGTCCCATCCGGGCCGTACTCGGTCACGGTGACGGCGTCGAACCCGGCGGTACCCTGCATGCCGCCCTGCACCGTCATGAGCGGCGCGGCCGCTACCGCGTTCCGGTCGTCGATGGCGATGATGCCGCTGTCATAGGGAGCCCAGTCCGAGGTGCCGTTCGGCAGGCCCGGGGTGGTGATGCGGCTTCCCTGCAGCAGGGTCCTGTTGCCCGTGGGCAGGATGACGTTCGGGTCCGGGTACCGGCCGCCGTCCTGAATGGGGCCTTCCACCCAGGAGGCGTACTGGTGCGTGTATTTGATGGGCTCGTAGAAATGAAAGTCGTACACCACGTTGTTGTCGTCCACCAGGAAGTGCTGGTCGATGCCGGCAGCACCGTACCGGCCGTTGACCCCGTAAATCCCGCCGATGACCAGCAGGTGGTTCTGGTCCACGGACCGCACCGAATCCACCAGCTGCTGCGCGAACTTTTTCCACTGCTCCCCCGTCGCATCAGTGGTCACCGGTTCGTTCAGCAGATCGTAGGCGGCGATGGCCGGTTCGTCCTTGTACTTGTCGGCAATGACGCGCCACAGATCGGCGTTCTGCTGCTGGATCCGGGGGTTGGACCAGATATCGAAACTTAACTGGTCGCTGGTGGGGTCCAGCCAGAAGCCCCCGATCGGTGTGTGCAGGTCCAGGATCAGGCGCATCTCATGCTGCCGGGCCCAGGTGACGTTTTGGTCCAACCACTCCAGGAAAACTTTTGGCGAATCGACGAACCAATCCCCGTCGAAGGCGAAGCGGATGCTGTTGAATCCCAGCTCCTTCGCGCGCTCAAAATCCGTCTCGGAATGGTGTTGGGAATTGAGAAGCTCGGTCCCCTTCGGATTCCGGTGGTAGAGGTTGGAAAAGTTCACCGCCTTCAGCCTGGCGGGTTCCCCGTTGAGGACCAGGCCGCGGCCGGAGGCAGTAACAAAGCCCGTGAACGACGCCGGCCCGGCTGCAGGAGGGTCATCCTTGTCGCCCAAGACCGTGAAGCCGGCGATTATCAGCGCCGGGACCAGCACCAGCAGCGCACCGCCAACCCACCACGGCCACTTGCGCCGCCCGGCGATCCGCCAGGCCCTTGCCCCTGCTGGGCGATCCGATGATGAAGCGCTGCCGTCGGTCATGATGAGCTCCCCTTGCCTGGCCATAAAGCAGTTGCGCCCACTATAGGGAGCTGACCTTGGATAAACCTTTGGTGTGGTTCCACCTGCGGAAACCAACGGGACGCATAGCACATTCAGGGGTCGGAAACGGGGGCATCGGCGTACGCTGGGGAGATTACTGCGACCGTGAGGCGGAGACAGATGAGAGCTTTGGTGGTGGCGATCCTGGTTGTCGCCGTGGTCCTTTTCATCCTGGGACTGGCCGTCAAAACGCTGGGGTTCCTCCTTGGGGTGGCCCCGGTGCTGGTGATTGTCGCCTTGGTCCTTCTGCTGCTGAACCGGTTCAGGGGACGCCGTATTCCGCGCTGAATAAACACCGCCCGGCCAATGCCAGCCGGCAAAGGGAAAGCCCCTCCTAGGAGGGGCTTTCAACGTAGTGGTCATTGGTCTTCTGGTAACGGTCAGCGGTGATGCACTCCCCCTTCCCGGACGCCCCACAGCGCCCATCCGGACTATGACAAGAACTGACTTTAATAAGCCAGGTCCGCCGCGTAAAGGGTTCCAGCCGATTTGCTGGAAGTCATCTGGCTGAGACGTACGACGGCGGCACGCGCCGCCGTCGTACATCCCACCTTCAGTGCGCGCTGGCACCGTGCCGGCCCCGACACACTTCCTCCTCCCCGCTTTTCAAGACGTGACCCTTGACACATCCAACCTTTTGTCTAATGATTAAACGAAAGTGGTGCAAAGCCGCACACCCGAATGGAGCAGTGCATGAATCACGAATTCCCCTCCCCATCCCACCTGCCCTCACGCCGCAGTATGTTGCTGGCGGGCCTGGGCACAGCCCTGTCGGCGCCCTTCCTGTCCGCCTGCGCCGGTTTCGACACCAGTGGAGCCGCAGCAGGCAGTGGGACCGTCAGCTTCCTGTCCACCCAGTTCACCCCCGTGGAGGAAAAACAGCGATACGAGCAGGTCCTGAAGAAGTCCCTCCGCCTGCCCGTGGCCTACAACTCCGTGGACCCTGGCGTCTTTGCGTCAACGGTGAAATCGCAGACGGCCGCCGGGAACATCAAAACGTCCCTGCTGGGCGGACTGCACGGCGAACTCGCACCGCTGGCCGACTCCCTGGAAGACGTGGACAGCATTCTCACCGACCTGGCCGGCCGCGGCTTCACCAAGGAAATGCTGGAGCTGACCAAGGCCGGCACCTCCTCGGCAAAGTACGTCCCGTGGATGCAGGCAACCTACGTGGTTGCCGTCAACAAAAAGGCACTGGAATGGCTGCCCTCCGGAGTGGACGTCAATGACCTGAGCTACGAGGACTACCTGGCCTGGGCCAAGGCAGCCAAACAGGGTGCCGGACGGCCGGTGTTCGGCATGCCCGCCGGCCCCAAGGGCCTGCATCACCGCTTCTACCAGGGATTCCTGCTGCCGAGCTTCACCGGCGGCCAGATCACCACGTTCCGCAACCCGGACGCGGTTGAGGCCTGGAGCTTCATGCAGGAACTGTGGGACAACATGGTGCCCGCCTCCACCAACTTCGACGCCATGCAGGAACCGCTGGCGCGCGGTGAAGTGCTGGTGGCATGGGACCACGTGGCCAGGCTCATCAACGCTCCTGCCGATAACCCCGACGAGTGGCTGATGGTGCCCGCCCCCAAGGGACCCAAGGGCCGCGGGTACATGCTCATCGTCGCAGGCCTGGCACTCCCTGCCGGTGGAACCGAGCGGGAACTTGCCGAGCAGGCCATCCGCGGCTTGTCAGAACCGCTGACCCAGGTCGAAACCCTGCGACAGAACGCGTTCTTCCCTGTGGTGCAGACCGAGCTTCCCACCGATCTGGCAGGGGCCATCGCGCTCGAAGCCGGGGCGGTCCGGCTTCAGCAGCGTTCCCAGGGCGCGCTGCTGGCGCTGCCTCCGGTGGGCCTGGGTGCGAAGGAAGGCGAAGTGTCCCAGATCTTCAAGAACGTCTTCCAGGAGATCTGCCTCAACAACCAGGACATCCAGCCGGTCCTGGACCGCCAGGCCAAGGAGCTGAACACCATCATGCAGTCGCTCAACGTACCGTGCTGGGCACCCGATCCCGTCTCCGCGAAATGCGAGGTAGCGTAATGACCGTCCAAGCGCCCCCGGCCCCGGCCAAAGCCGCCACCCCTGTCCGGCGCCGCAGCGTCCCGGCTGCGGTCTGGCTGATCGGACCGTCCGTTGTCTTTATGACCCTCCTGCTGGGTTGGCCCGTTATTGAAGGCGTGATGCAGGCCTTCCGGAACGAACAGGGCTTCACACTCGAATTCGTGACCCGCATGGTGCAGGATCCCTACTTCTGGCCGGCGGTGCGCAACACGTTGCTGCTGATCGCTGTGATGATTCCGATCCAGTTCGCCTTCGCCATCGGCATGGCCCTGCTGCTGCGTGCGAACCCGCGGCTGAACAAAGTCCACTTCTTCATCTGGGCCATTCCACTGGCCCTCAGCGACCTAGCCGCAGGCCTGGTCTGGCTCTCCATCTTCAACGACCGCGGCTACCTGAACTCGGCCCTGGCCTGGCTCGGCATTGAAGGCGTCTCCTGGCTGGCCTACGACAACCAGACAACGATGTTCATCTGCGTCCTCATCGCTGAACTGTGGCGTGCAACGTCGCTGGTGCTGGTCATCGTCGTCGCCGGCCTGCAGGGCATCCCCAAGGACTACGACGAGGCCGCGCAGGTCTTCGGCGCATCGTTCTGGCAGCGCCTGCGCCACGTCACGCTGCCGCTGCTCAAGCCCAGCCTCCAGGTGGCCCTGATCCTCCGGACCATCCTGGCGTTCCAGACCTTTGCCGTTGCCCAGGCGCTCACCGGCCAGAACTTTCCCCTCGTCGTCGGCGAAACCTACCGCTGGTACACCGGCCTGCAAAACCCCAACGTTGCAGCTGCGCTGGCCCTGGTGATCCTGGCCGTGTCCATGCTGACGTCCATCTTCTACCTGCGGGCTCTCCGCGAAAAGACCCAGGGAGGCACCCGATGAGCCAGGCCACCGTTGATACCGCGCCGCTGAAACGCCAGAAGCGGAACAGGGTCCTGTTGCAGCTCACCTGCATCGCAGTGTCGCTGTTTATGCTGATCCCCATCTACCTGATCTCCCTTGCGGCCCTGTCCAGCAGGGAATCCCTCAACGCCTTCCCGCTGAGCCTGCTGCCCACCAGCTTCTCCTTCGAGACGCTGAACGCATTCCTCGGATCCACGGGCGTCTTCGGCGCACTGGGCAACTCGCTGATCGTGGGAGTGGGAACGCTGCTGCTCTCGGCACTGATCGGCGTTCCGGCAGGTTACGCCCTGGCCCGCTTCGCATTCCCGGGCAAGGAGCCATACCAGCTCTTCCTGCTCTTCACCCGGGCCCTGCCCATTGTGGTGCTGTCCGTCCCGCTGGCCCGGCTCTTCCTCACCGTGGACATCTACGACACCACCTACGCCGTGATTCTGCTGCACACGGCACTGGCACTGCCCACCACGATCCTCATCTCGGCCAGCGTGTTCCTGGGTGTCCCCCACGACGTGGAGGAGGCCGCCAGGGTATTTGGCTGCAGCCCGTTCGGAGCCTTCATGCGGGTGGTCATGCCCATGGCCCTGCCCGGCATCGCCGCCGCCTCCATCTTCACGTTCGTGATGTCCTGGAACGAGGTCCTGGGCGCCTCCATCCTCACCCTGGACCACCGGACACTGCCGGCACAGGTCCTCACCTCGCTGGCCGATTCGCCCCTGGCCTACCGGTTCGCCGGAGGCTTCGCGCTGGTGATCCCCTCCATCATCTTCATCGCGTTCATGCGCCGGTACCTCACCAACATGTGGGGCTCCACCATCCGCTGATCCCGGCATTCCCCCAAAACTCCAAGCTTCCAGAATCCTTCAAGGAGCCGATCCCCATGGCTGATATCTCCATTTCCAACCTCATCAAGACCTACCCCGGCGGCACCGAACGGGCCACCGACGACGTCTCGCTCCACATTGCCGACGGCAGCTTCACGGTGCTGCTTGGCCCGTCCGGCTGCGGGAAAACCACCCTGCTGCGCATGCTGGCCGGACTCGAACTTCCGGACTCCGGTTCCATCTCCATCGGAGGGCGGGACGTCACCTACCTGCCGCCCAACAAGCGGAACATCTCCATGGTGTTCCAGTCCTACGCGGTCTTCCCGCACCGCTCCGTCCGGTACAACATCGGGTTCGGACTCCAGATGGCCAAGGTCGCCAAGGAGCAGATCGACAAGAAGGTCCAGTGGGCCGCTGACCTGCTGCAGCTGACCCCCTACCTGGACCGGCTGCCGGCGCAGCTTTCCGGCGGCCAGCGCCAGAGGGTTGCCGTAGCCAGGGCCATCGTGGTGGACGCGGACGTGCTGCTGATGGACGAGCCGCTGTCCAACCTGGACGCCTTGCTGCGCCTGAATTTCCGGTCCGAGCTGAAGAAGATCGTGCAGGACCTGGGCACCACCACGGTGTATGTCACCCACGACCAAAGCGAGGCACTATCCCTCGGGGACCAGGTGGCCGTGATGCGCAAGGGCCGGATTGCCCAACTGGGCGACCCGCTGGATGTCTATGACGCGCCGAGCGACCGCTTCGTGGGCGGCTTCATCGGTTCCCCGCCGATGAACTTTGTTGACGCAGCAGTGACCCCGGACGGCGAGCTGGTGGTCGGGGACCAGCGGCTCATGGCACCGTCATTGCTCCAGTCGTTCGGGAACCACAGCATTGTCCTGGGCGTCCGCGCCGAAAACGTGTCCGTGGCCAAGGAACGCGCCTCCGGGCACATCGCCGCCACGGTCCTGGTGGTGGAGCCCATGGG
>NZ_JARHXQ010000274.1:0-652 GCF_029222765.1 Arthrobacter sp. Cr_A7
GGGCCAGGGACGGCGGAGCTCTGCGGAGCCGGCACTGGACCCAACAGCCGGCCGCGCCAGCGGACGCCCATCAACTGGTTGAAGCGCAGCGCAAACCAGCGCGAGCCCAGCGAGCCTGCCTCTCCCCCAAGCCACGGACAACCCAACGACACCACCGCCCAGGGCTTGCCGCCGGCGGCCGCCAGCCGTGCACCTGTTACTGCGTGATTGGCGGTCCGCCGCCGGCGACCACCAGCGAAAGCCGGCCACGACGGCGGACCACCCGCGGTGACCGGCCCCGAAAGACCGGTCACCCTCGGCCCTACTCGCGGCGGTCGTGCAGCGGGACGGCGCCGTAATGTCCGGCGGCGCGGCGGAATCGGGCGTCACTGCTGAAGATGAACGTTCCGCCGAACATGTACCAGGGCGCGGGTTCACCTTCCGCGGCGACCGGCACGGCGTGGACCACAGTCTCACGGTGGAAGTGCTCGTTCTTGACGAGCCGGACGGCGGGCCGTTCCTTAGTGGCCTCGAAAACCGGGTCGATGCCCTCGCCAATGACGGTTACTTCCATGACGCGCGAAGAGATTCCCCGGTTGGAGAAGTCCGTGCCCAGGGCGTCACGGTAAATCAGGGCGGTGATGCCCTTGGGGGCGGTGGTGTCGTTGCTCAT
>NZ_JARHXQ010000275.1:0-34103 GCF_029222765.1 Arthrobacter sp. Cr_A7
GGGCCGCGCAAGAGATTGTTGAACAATTCTTGCGCGGCCCGCCCTGAGGTCCTTGTTGCGGAGGTTCGTCAGCCGTGGCGATCAATACCCCAGTGGCGCCTGGCGCCGCCGTCGTGCAGTCCCCTTATGCGCGGCTGCCGACCGGCTCCTGCGCGGCGGCTTCCTCAACCTGCCCGGGAGCGCCATCGGTTCGGCGCTCTTTCAGGAAGTACACCAGCCCGGCGGCGATGGTGGAGGCGGCGGCCAGCGCGAACAGGCCGGGGATAACGCTGCCGGTCTGCTCCTTGATGATGCCGAAGCCGAAGGGGGCCACAAAGCCGCCCAGGTTTCCCAGCGAATTGATGCTGGCGATGGCCGGGGCGAGGATCATCGGGTGCAGGCCGGACTGCGGGATGGTCCAGAACAGTGGCGAGGCGCTCTTGAAACCCATGGCCGCGATGGCCAGGAAGACCAGGGCCATGACCGGAGATGCGATGGCGGCGGCGAACGTGCCGACGGCTGCCACCAGCAGGGCAACCACCAGCAGCGGGCGCTTGGACTTGGCCTTGTCCTGCAGTTTCGCGGCGAAGTACATGGCGAAGACGGCGCAGACCCACGGGATGGAGGACAGGAACCCCACGGTCAGGTCCGTGGTGCCGGGGATCTGCTTGATGATGCTGGGGAGCCAGAACGTGTTGGCGTAGATGGACAGCTGCACCGAGAAGTAGATGCCGCACAGCAGCAGGATCTGCGGGTTGAGCAGCATCTTCCAGCGGTTGATCTTGGCGCCGCCGGCCGTGGTGTGCTGTGCATCCTCGTCGCTGATGGCCCGGGACAGGGCGCCCTTTTCGGCGGGGGAGAGCCACTTGGCGTCCTTGATGCGGGCGTCCAGGACAAAGAACACGGCCATGCCCACCACCACGGAGAGGGCGCCTTCGAAGCCGAAGAGCCACTGCCAGCCGCGCAGCCCCAGGGCGCCGTGGAGGCTGAGCAGCATGCCGGCAATGGGGCCGGAAATTGCCGCGGCGATGGAGGAGCCCGCGATGAAGATCGCGGTGGCCTTGCCGCGCTGGCCCGCCGGAACCCAGCGGGCAAAGTAGAAGATGACGGCAGGGAAGAAGCCGGCCTCCGCGGCACCCAGCAGGAAGCGCAGGACGTAGAACATGGTTTCGTTCTGCACGAACGACATCAGGAAGGAGACGATGCCCCAGCTGATCATGATGCGGGTCAGCCAGACCTTGGCGCCGTACTTTTCCATCATCACGTTGCTGGGGAGTTCAAAGATGGCATAGGCGATGAAGAACAGGCCCGCGCCGAACCCGTAGGCGGCGGCGCCGATGCCCACATCCGCCTGGAGGTGGTCCTGGGCGTAGCCGATGTTGGACCGGTTCAGCTGGTTGCAGACCAGCATGACCAGCATGATGGGCAGAACGCGCTTGAAGAACTTCTTCGTGGCTGTCGCCACGTCCGAGACAGCATTGTCTGCAGACTTCATTGAATGTATTTCCTTTGGATAGATAACGCAGGCCGGCTGCGGGGCCCAATGCGGGGGCACAGGAAAGTAGTGGGGCACGCCACAGCGGACCCCACTACTTTACCGAAAGTGCTGCCGGAGGCTGCTACCGAACGAGGCAGGGCCGCTTCGGGTCGAAGGACCAGCCCTCGATGTAGTACTGCATGCCGATGCTGTCGTCGCGGGCATTCAGGCCCTGTTCCAGATACAGCTTGTGGGCCTTGTCCAGGGCGTCGCGGTCCAGCTCGATGCCGAGGCCCGGGGCGGCCGGAACGTCGATGGCCCCGTCCTTGATCTGCAGCGGTTCCTTGGTGAGGCCCTGGCCGTCCTGCCAGATCCAGTGCGTATCCAGGGCGGTGATTTCACCCGGAGCCGCGGCACCGGTGTGGGTAAACATGGCCAGCGAGATGTCGAAGTGGTTGTTCGAGTGCGAGCCCCAGGTGAGGCCGAACTCGTGGCACATCTGCGCCACCCGCACCGAGCCGTGCATGGTCCAGAAGTGCGGGTCAGCCAGCGGGATGTCCACGGCGTTGCTGCGGATCGCGTGCGACATCTCCCGCCAGTCCGTGGCGATCATGTTGGTGGCCGTCTTCAGCCCGGTGGCCCGGCGGAACTCCGCCATGACTTCCCGGCCGGAGAAGCGGCCTTCTGCACCGCAGGGGTCTTCCGCGTAGGCCACAACGCCCTGCATCCGCTTGCCCAGCCGGATTGCCTCGTCCAGGAGCCAGCCGCCGTTGGGGTCGAGGGTCACCCTTGCCTCGGGGAAGCGCTCGGCGAGGGCCGTGACCACGTCCACTTCGTCGTCGCCGGACAGCACGCCGCCCTTGAGCTTGAAGTCGCTGAACCCGTAGCGTTCCTGGGCGGCCTCTGCCAGGGCCACCACAGCTTCGGGCGTCATGGCTTCCTGCCGGCGGAGTTCCTCCCAGCGGTCCGCGGGTGCATCCTCCACGAGGTAGGGCAGGTCCGTCCGCTTGTGGTCGCCCACGAAGAAGAGGTAGCCGAGCATCGGGACGGAGCTGCGCTGCTGGCCGTCGCCGAGCAGTTCAGCCACGGGAACACCGAGGTACTGCCCGTGCAGGTCCAGCAGCGCGGATTCGACGGCGGTGACGGCATGGACCGTGGTACGCAGGTCGAAGGTCTGGAGGCCGCGGCCGCCGGCGTCGCGGTCAGCGAACTCGGCAGCGATTTTACGCAAAAGCGAGCGGTAGCGGGCCACCGGCTTTCCGGTGATCAGGGCGCCGGCTTCCTCGATAGTGGTGCGGATCTTTTCGCCGCCGGGAACTTCACCCAGGCCGGTCCGGCCGTCCGAATCGGTGATGATCACAACATTGCGGGTGAAGAACGGGCCGTGCGCGCCGCTGAGGTTCATGAGCATGCTGTCGTGCCCGGCAACCGGGACAACCTCGACCCGGGCAATGCTTGGCTGGGAGGTCATGCGTTAATTCCTGCTTTCTGTGCTTCGGCGGCTTCCACAACGCCATCAATCCTGCGGTTCAGGTGCCAGGGGTTGGTGTCCTGCAGGGGTGTTGGGAGGAGTTCCTGGGGGATGTTCTGGTAGGCGACGGGGCGCAGGAAGCGGTTGATGGCGAGGGTGCCGACGGAGGTGGTGCGGGAGTCGGAGGTGGCGGGGAAGGGGCCGCCGTGGACCATGGCGTGGCCGACTTCGACGCCGGTGGGCCAGCCGTTGACGATGATGCGGCCCACTTTCTGCTCGAGCGCGGGGATCAGGGGTGCCGCGGTGGGGTAGTCCTCTTCGGTGAGCTGCAGTGATGCGGTGAGCTGGCCTTCGAGGCGTGCGACGGCTTCGAGGAGTTCATCAGTGCTGCCGTAGCGGATGACCAGGGAGGCGGCGCCGAAGATTTCCTCGTGCAGGACGTGGTTGGTGACGAAGTCGCGGACCTGGGTGCCGAAGATGGTGGGTGCCGGAGCGTTCCGGGTCTGTCCTTCCAGTCCCTTGCCGATCAGGTTCACACCGTCGGCGTTGCCGAGGGCTTCTGTCCCGGCGTTCCAGGACCCGGCGATGCCTTGGGTGAGCATGGTCTGGCCTGAGCAGGCGGAGACGGCACGGCCGACGGCGGCGGCGAGTTTGTCCCCTGCTTCGCCTTCGGGGGCGAACAGCAGGCCGGGGGAGGTGCAGAGCTGCCCGGAACTGCCGGTGACGGCGGTGACGTACTGCTGGGCGAGGGCGTCGATGTCTTCGGCGGAGCCTTTGAGGGCGCCTTCGAAGACGAAGACGGGGTTCAGGGAGGACATTTCGGCGTAGACGGGGATGGGTTCGCGGCGGGCTGCCGCGGTTTTCATCAGGGCGATGCCGGCGGCCTGGGAGCCGGTGAAGCCGACGGCCTTGATGTTGGGGTCGGCGACGAGGGCCTGGCCGATGCTGGCGCCGGGGCCGTAGATGAGGGAGAACACGCCGGGGTGCAGGCCGAAGTCTTTGACGGCTTTGGCCACGGCCTGGCCGACGAGTTCGCCGGTGCCGGGGTGGGCGTTGTGGGCTTTGAAGACGACGGGGCAGCCTGCGGCGAGGGCCGAGGCGGTGTCGCCGCCGGCGGTGGAGAAGGCGAGCGGGAAGTTGCTGGCGCCGAATACCGCGACGGGGCCGAGCGGGATCTGGCGCTGGCGGATGTCTGCCCGGGGCAGCGGGCTGCGGTCCGGGATGGCGGGGTCCACGCGGACGCCGCGGAAGTCGCCCTGGCGGACCACGTTGGCGAAGAGCCGCAGCTGGCCGGTGGTGCGCGCACGCTCACCCTGCAGGCGGGCGGCGGGCAGCCCGGTTTCCTGGCCTGCGCGGACGATCAGTTCCTCGCCGATGGCCTCGATGTTGTCCGCAATGGCCTCGAGGAACCCGGCGTGGGTTTCCGGGTCCAGTGTGGAGAAGGACGGGTACGCGTCAGCTGCCGCGGCAGTGGCCAGCTTCAGCTGGTCCTCGGTGATCAGGGAGTACGCGGGATCGAGCTGTTCATTGGTGGCCGGGTTGAAGCCGAAGGCTGTCTTGCCGTCGCCGACGACGGTCTGTCCGGCGATCAGGGAGTGTCCGGTGAGGGTCACGATGGTTCCTCCTGGGAAGCGGTGGATCAGGGTCAGGATACGCGGGCGATAAGCGCCTTGAGGTCCGCCAGGTCCTGCTCCGCCATGTTCTGCAGAGGGGGGCGGACCGGGCCGGCGGAGCGGCCGATGGCGTCCAGGCCGCCCTTGACGATGGAGACAGCGTAGCCCTTCACGCGGTCGCGGATGTCCAGGTAGGGGATCACGAAGTCGTTCAGCTTCTTGTTGACGGCCACGCGGTCGTTGTTGCGGACATCCTGGTAGAAGTCCAGCGCGAACTGCGGGACGAAGTTGTACATCGCGCTGGAGTAGGTGCTCATGCCCAGCTGCAGCAGGGGGAGGGCGAAGGTTTCCGCGGTGGGAAGGCCGCCCAGGTAGAAGAGGCGGTCGCCAAGCTTGGCGTAAACGCGGGCGTCGTGTTCGAGGTCGCCAACACCGTCCTTGAACCCGATAAGGTTTTCGTGCCGGTCCGCGAGGGCGGCAACAGTGGTGTCCTTGTAGATGGCGTTGGCGCGGTTGTAGATGATGACACCCAGCGAGGTGGCGCTGCAGATGGCGCTGACGTGGTCGATCAGGCCGGCCTGGTCGGCTTCGGTCAGGTAAGGCGGGAGGAGCAGGAGGCCGTCGGCGCCTGCTGCTTCTGCAGCCTTGGCATTCTCGATTGCCTGTGCTGTTGATCCGCCGGCTGATGCAAGTACCGGCACCTGGTTGCCGACTTCTTCGACGGCGGTGCGCACCACGTGAGCGGATTCGGCGGGGGTGAGGGAGAAGCCTTCGCCGGTGCCGCCCGCTGCGAACAGGCCTGCCACCGGGAAGCTCGCCTGCCAGGCAAGGTGCTTCCGGTAATTTTCCTCGTCGAACTGCAGCTGGCTGTCAAAGGACGTCACCGGGAACGACAGCAGGCCGTCTTTCAGGGTGTTTGCCAGTTCCTGCGGGGTGTACTTTGCCACGATGTTGTCCTCTGTGTGAGCGCCGGGAGGGCGGCTGGTGGTGGATTCCTGTTCAGGTTAGGCAGAGGACGTAATGCCTGTCTAAGTGCATTTTTGTATGTATTGATACCTTCGGTGCATGATCCGTGTGCCGTCTACTCCATGGCAAACTCGAGGTCGCGCAGGAGGCGGGCCAGTGCCGGGTTGGTGATCCTGCGGTTCCAGAGCGCGTGCAGCTCCACCTGTTCCTCCCTCCCTGCTTCCAACGGCAGGAATTCCACGCCTTTGATGCCCAGGAGGGTAGCCGAATGGGGCACGAAGGCCAGCCCGCGTTTTGCCGCAACGAGCGAGACCATCGTGAGGATCTGGCTGACCGTGTGGACCACATTGGCATGCTTGATGGGGAGCATGCGGACCACCAAGTCATAGAAATAGCGCGCCTGGGTGGGGGAGTGCATGATCAGGGGCTCGTCCTTGAAATCCTCGGCGGTGAGGTCCCGTCCCAGCAGCGTCAGGGGATGGCTTGAGGGAACCGCGAGCACCATGGACTCGCGGTAGAGCAAGTGCGAATCAAAGGTTTCGCTGTCAAAGGGAGGGCGCGCGAAGCCAAGGTCGAGTTCGCCGGTCAGCAGGCCGTTGAGCTGCTCGCGCGTCACCAACTCCTGCAGGTCGATGTCCACGTCCGGCATGATGCCCGAGATCTCTTCCAGCAGAGGGCCCAGGATGCTGAAACCGCTTGCTGCCGTGAAACCGATCCGCAGGACGCCCGAGCGTCCAGACGCGATGCGGCGGGCTGTGACCGGGGCACGCTCCGCCAGAGCCATCAGCCGGCGCGCTTCCTCAAGGAACGTCTCCCCTGCCGAGGTGAGCTCCACCCGCCTGTTGTCCCGCTCAAGGAGTTCAGCGCCGATGATTTTCTCCAGTTTCTGGATCTGCCGGCTGAGAGGCGGCTGGGTCATGTTGAGCCGCTCGGCGGCGCGCCCAAAGTGGAGTTCCTCTGCGACGGCGATAAATCCCGCCAGCTGGTCAAACGTAAACATGATGCCTTCCGGGTATCACTTGATGCTGATTTGGGCTTAGACAGGCATCATAACGCGTCCCTAAACTCGATCCAGCAACCCGAAGTGATTCGGTTCACAGCACCGTCCGGGAGCATCCCGGAGCTTTTATGAGGAGTCCCAATGAAGCACTTCCCCACCCGCCGCTCGGTCCTCGGCGCGGCATCGGCCGTCACGCTGCTGGCCATGACTGCCTGCGGCAACGTCGCCGGCGGCCAGTCCACCACGGCCGAGTACCCCTCCGGACCGGTCAACCTCACGGTCGGCCAGGCAGCCGGCGGCAGCACCGACCTGATCGCCCGTGCCCTTGCCGAGGGAGCCTCGAAGACGCTCGGCAAGCCGATGCCCGTGGTCAACAAGCCCGGCGCCAACGGAGCCCTCGCTACCAAGGAAGTTGCCGGCAAGCCGGCCGACGGGCAGGAACTGGTCCTGCTGACTGCGTCCCTGATCACCATCACGCCGCTGGCAGTCTCCGCCGACGAAGCGGTCAACATCGACGATCTGGACATCATCGCCGGTCTTTCCCAGGACGATTACGTCCTGGTGGCCAGCCCCGAGTCCGGCTTCAAGTCCTTTAAGGACGTCACCGACGCCGGCCGCAACGTCACCTTCGGCACCACCGGCGTTGGTACCGGAAGCCAGCTGGCGCAGACCGTGCTCTTCAAGCAGGCCAGCGTCACCGGCACGGACATCCCGTTCGACAGCGGCAAGCCGGCGCTGACGGCCGTCCTGGGCAACCAGGTGGAACTCGCCACCATCCAGCTGGGCGAGGCCATGCCCCAGATCGAGGCCGGCAAGGTATCCCCGCTGCTGGTCTTCTCTGAGGAGCGCAACAGCTTCCTGCCCGACACCCCCACCGCCAAGGAAGCCGGATACGACGTTCCGGTGGCGCAGTACCGGGCGGTCGCCGCCCCCAAGGGCACTCCCCAGGACGTCAAGGACAAGCTGTACTCCGCATTCCAGGAGACCTTCAAGTCCGAGGCCTACAAGGAGTTCAATAAGAAGAACATGCTGACGCCCAAGGAGATCTCCGGCGAGGAAGTAGTCACCGAATGGAAGGGCTACGCAGCGAAGTACAAGGAGCTGGTGGAGAAGTACGACATCAGCCTCAGCGGAAATAAGTGATTCCTGTGAAAGGAACCCCCGCAGTACCCGCCGGAGGAAGCAGCATGGCTGCTCCCTCCGGCGGGGGCACCCCCCACGCTCATAACGACGTCCCGGGCGACGTCCTTGATGAACTGACACCGGATCAACTGGCAGCCCAATGGGAAGAGGACAAGCCGCCGGCGGCCGGTGCGCTCGCCAGCATGGCATCCTCGCTGGTGGTCCTCGGCGTCGGGATCGGTGCCATCATCCTGTCCGTCGCCATGGGACTGGGCACCCCGGCCAGTCCGCAGCCGGGCCTTTGGCCCTTCATCATCAGCTGCGTCATGGTGGCGCTGGGCCTGTTCCAGCTGGTCCTGGGCCGGCACAACCGGGACGCCGAAAAGTTCACCCGCATGTCCCTTGCCCCTCTCACAGGCCTGGTGACACTGGCAGCCATGGTTGCCCTCATGCCGCTTATCGGTTTCGAGATCCCGGCGCTGATCCTCTGCATCATCTGGATGCGCTTCCTGGGCGGCGAGACCTGGCGTTCCACCCTGCTGGTCAGCGTCATCGTTGTCGCGGCGTTCTACGGCATCTTTGTCCTGGCGCTCGGCACTTCCATCCCCCACCTCTTCTAGGAGACCCCCGTGGATTTTCTGAATCCCGTTATCAACGGATTTGCGGTTGTCCTGGAGCCGACCAACCTCCTCTACTGCCTGATCGGCGTCGTCATCGGCATGCTGATCGGCGTACTGCCCGGACTGGGGCCCGCGGCAACCATCGCCATCCTGCTGCCCCTGACCTACAACGTGGAACCCGTCACCGCCATCATCATGCTGGCCGGCATTTTCTACGGCGCCCAGTACGGCGGCACCATCACCTCCGTACTCCTCCGGCTTCCCGGCGAAGCGTCCTCCGTCGTCACGGTTTTTGACGGCTACCAGATGGCCCGGCAGGGGAAGGCCGGCACCGCTTTGGGCCTGGCATCCATCGGTTCCTTCGTCGGCGGCACGGCAGCCATCATCGGCCTGACGTTCCTGGCGCCCATCGTTGCCAGCTTCGCGCTGGATTTCGGCCCGCCGGAGTACACCGCCCTTGCGCTGCTGGGCATCCTCCTGGTGGCAACCATCAGCAGCGGCGCGAAAGCCAAGGCGCTCATTGCCGCCGCCCTCGGCCTCCTGCTCGCGACGGTGGGCCGGGACGTCTTCACCGGGGAAAGCCGGTTCACCTTCGGCAGCCTGCAGCTTGCCGACGGCATCGACTTCGTGCCGATTGCCATGGGCATCTTCGGGCTGGGTGAGATCCTCTACAACCTGGAGGAACGGCACCGGGCCGCGAAGGCGCCGTCGAAAGTGGCCAACGTCTGGCCTTCCCGCAAGGACCTCAAGCAGGCCTCCGGCTCCATCGGCCGCGGATCCGTCCTCGGCTTCTTCCTGGGCATCCTCCCGGGCGGTGGCGCCACCATCGCCTCCATGGCCTCCTACGCCATGGAGAAGAAGCGCGCCAAGCAGCCTGAGCGGTTCGGCAAGGGAGCGCCGGAAGGCGTCGCCGGCCCGGAGACGGCCAACAACGCTGCCGCCACGTCGTCGTTCATTCCGCTGCTGACTCTTGGCATTCCGGCCAACGCCACCATGGCACTGATGTTCGGTGCGCTGCTCATCCAGGGTGTGACCCCCGGCCCGCAGCTGGTGGAGCAGAACCCGGATCTGTTCTGGGGCGTTGTGAACTCGATGTACATCGGCAACATCCTCCTGCTGATCATGAGCCTGCCGCTTGTGGGAATCTTCGTCAGGATCCTGCGCGTCCGCGCAGCCATCCTGGCCCCCGTCACTGCTCTGATCACGCTGCTCGGCGCCTACACCATCAACAACAGCATGTTCGATGTCACGCTCGTGGTGGTCTTCGGCATCATCGGCTACCTCATGAAGAAGTTCGGCTTCGAACCGGGCCCACTGGTGCTCGCCTTCGTGCTGGGCGGACTGCTCGAGAGCTCCATGCGGCGTTCCCTGCTGGTCTTTGGCGGCGACCCGCTGGGCTTCTTCGGCCGTCCCATTTCGGCCACACTGCTGGTCGTTTTTGTCCTGGTGGCAGTGCTGCCGGTTATCCGCACCTCCATCGCCAAGCGCAAGACACCCCTCACTGCATCCGCAGCCCGGCCGGACATCAAGGAGAAAGTATGAGCATCGTCGTCGGATTCGTTCCAACACCCGCGGGAGAAGCCGCCCTCAAGGCCGGCATCGCCGAAGCCCGCCTGCGGAATGAGGATCTCCTGATCGTCAACTCCGCCCGGGAAGGCGCACTGGTGGACAAGTCGGTGGCACCCGAAGAGCTGCTGGAGCAGGCCGCCCGCCGGGCCACCGAGGCCGGTGTCCAGGCGAGCGTCATCCAGCCGCCGTACCAGCATGACCTCGCCGACGAGTTCCTGGATGTGGCCCGGGACGCCAATGCATCCCTGATCGTGATAGGCCTCCGGCACCGCACTCAGGTGGGGAAGTTCATCCTGGGCAGCCACGCCCAGCGCATCCTGATGCAGGCGGACCGGCCGGTGCTTGCGGTGAAGGCCGACGGCGGAAACTTCTAGCAGAGAGCCCTTTGGCACCATGTACATCCACAAACCAGCCCGCCGGGGAACGGTAAACGCCGCACCGTCCATTCCTGACTGGTCCAGGCTCTGCCGCAAGGACCACGTCGAGGTCCACACGGGCGGCCACAGCCGAATGTCCGGAATCATCGACATGATCGCCGCGGACCGCAGTGTCTTTTGGATGATCCGGGACGACGGCGCGGGCAGGACCATGGTGTGCTGCGGAGACGACGTGACCGTGGTCAAGGTTGCGTCAGCCAACACGATGGCAGGGCGAATCCACGCAGCTGCCTGACAACATGCAACGTCTGGCGCGGACAGGAAGGCCGGGAATCCCAGCGGATTCCCGGCCTTCCTGCGTGCGCACTGGGAAACCGTTGACAATATCAATCATTAAGATAATCATTAGTCGTCCGATTCAATCTCCTCGAGTCAGGTTGCCAATGAACCCCACACTGCGCCGAAGCTGCCGCATGATCGTTTCAACGTCCGCCATCACCGCCCTTCTTGTCACCGCCGCCGCATCTCCTGCTGTACTGGCCGTCCAGCCGCCTACGGAAGCCTCCGTAAGCGCCAACGCAGCAGCGGCGCCATCCACCACCGCGGTGGGCACCCTTCGCAATGGCGCGGCGTGGCGCGCCGAGGTGCCGGCGGCCTGGAACGGCAAGCTGGTGCTTTTTGCGCACGGTTTCCGCCCCGGACCCGCCAACCCGGCATGGGATAACGGGTTCGCCCCCACTGCCAGCGAGCTGATCAGCCGCGGCTACGCCGTTGCTTCCTCGTCTTACGCCACCACCGGCTGGGCTCTGGGGACTGCCGCGCAGGACCAGCTCGGCACCCTGGCCGCTTTCGAGGAACGCTTCGGCGACGCGCAGCGTGTCGTTGTCGTTGGGAGATCGATGGGGGGTCTCGTGACCAGCCTGATGGCGGAGATTCCGGACTCCGGCATCGACGGGGCTGTCAGCACCTGCGGCCTGGTGGGCGGCGGTGTTTCACTCAACAATTACCAGCTCGACGCGGCCTACGCCGCCACAGAACTGCTGCTTCCCGGGCGGGACGTCCGCCTCACCGGTTTCACCACGCCCGAGCAGTCAGCCGAAACGATCGCTGCGCTGAAGTCGGCCCTCACGCAAGCCGGCGAATCGGCTGCAGGCCGGGCCAGGCTTGCACTGGTGGCTGCCCTGCTGAACACCCCGACCGCACTCGACGGAGTTGACGTGGACGATCCGGAGGCTTTGGCGGCTGCCCAGGCACAGCTGGTGGTTGACACACTTCCCACCGTCATTGAGCGGCGCCACACCATCGTGAACGCAGCAGGTGGCGACAGCGGTTGGACCGCCGGTGTCGACTACGCCAGGCTCTTGCAGCCGTCCGCCCAGCGTCACGTGGTGGAGCATATGTATGCGGTGGCCGGCCTGACGCTTGCCGACGATCTTTCCACCCTGACGGCGAACGCTGACATCGAGCCAAACGTGCAAGGGCTCGAGTGGATGCTTCAAACATCCACTCCTGCCGGGGAACTTCAGGTACCGCTGCTGGCCACCCACACGGTGATGGATATCCTGGCCCCCGTCGAATTCCAGGAAGAGTATGCGGAAACAGTTCGCCAGGCCGGCAGGAACTCCCTGTTCCGGCAGGCCTTCGTCGACCGGGCGGGCCATTGCAATTTCACTGTGGCGGAAAACATTGCTGCCATCGAGGCGATGGACCAGCGGCTCGAGACGGGACATTGGGGATCGGTGGCCACAAACTCAGCACTGCAGGGCGCGGCAGAGTCCCTGAAGCTGGACGGTGCAGCCTTCGTGGAGTTCCGGCCGGACGAATTCGTCAACGACCGCCACTGGGCAGGCAAGTCCTAGGCGGTCCTAGCCCTCCAGGCCGGACCACAGTGCCTTGCGCAGCAGTCGCTTCAACTCGCGCACCTCTTCGGCGCTGAGCCTGTTCAGTGCTTCCGCCTCGGCCTGGCGGGTCGCCTTCGTGGCGGCAGTATACAGGCGCTCACCACTTGCTGTTGCCGTCACGATCCTGGCCCGCCGGTCCTGCTTGTCCGGGGACCTCAACACCAGGCCCCGCTTCTCCAGATCGTCGACGAGGGCTACGATCTGGCTCGGATCAAGGCTCAGGAAGCCGGCCATCTCCCGCTGGCTGGGAGTAAGCCCGCTGGCGGCGAGAGCCAGGACGGAGTATGAGCGCTCTTTGAGCTTGAACTCTTCCAGCGCCTTGTTGTTGACCACCGAACCCGCGGCGTGGAGCTTGGCGAGCAGAAAACCGGCATCGCCGCTGATGGAAGCCGGAACAAGCTTGTCCGCCGTTTCGAGGCGCCCGCCCGCCCCTGTGTCACTCGTCATGGTTCTCCAATAAAAAATCAATCATTGACATTTTCAACTATCCAGATTCTCATGGATACAGGACAGCATCCCACGCCGATGGCCGGGATGCACGATCAGCCGGCAAAGGAGCAGCAATGGATCTTTCAGGAAAAGTGGCAATCGTTACGGGAAGTGGCCGGGGGCTTGGCCTCGCCTACGCCAGGGAGCTCGCCCGCCAGGGTGCCGCCGTCGTGGTCAACGACATTGACTCCGCCGTGGCGGCAGAGGCGGTCCGTACCATTGAAGCCGACGGCGGAAAGGCAGCTGCCGTCGTCGCGCCCGTAGGAACCACCGACGTCGCACAGCAGCTTGTGCAGGCGGCGGTCAAGGAATTCGGCAGGCTGGACATTTTGGTCACCAACGCCGGCATCCTGCGGGACAAGAGCCTGCTGAAAATGACCGATGAGGACTTCGACGCCGTTATCAACGTCCACCTCCGCGGCACCTTCACCTGCGTCCGCGAGGCGTTCGCGTACTTCAAGGAAAACGGTGTCTCCGGCCGGATCATCACCATCGGGTCGCCAACCGGGCAGCGGGGAACCTTCGGCCAAACCAACTACGCTGCCGCCAAGGCCGGCATCGTGGGCATGGTCCGCACCTGGGCGCTGGAAATGAAAAAGGCCGGCGTCACCGCCAATGTTGTCATCCCCGTAGCAGCCACAGCCATGACCAAGACTGTCCCATACTTCCAGAAGGCGGTGGAAGCAGACGAGCGGGGGGAGGCGATGCCCGCTTTCTTCCGGCACGATCTCGGTTTCGGTACGGCCGACGACGTCTCCGGGCTGGTTGCCTTCCTCGCCTCTGATGCGGCGGCCGGAATCAACGGCCAGGTCATCGGCGCCGGCGGCGACCGTCTGCAGCTTTGGACCCATCCCGATGCTGCCGCCACCGAATACCGGGAGGGCGGCTGGGGCTACCAGGACCTCGTTGAGGACTTCGCCTCACTCTTCGGGGACAAGCTGCAGGGGGTCGGTGAAGAGTTCCTGCCGCTTCCCGAAGAGTTGCAGCCCGAAGCCCGCCAGGCCCCGGCCGAGCCTGCAAAGGTGGGCTAGCATGGCCGTCACCCGCTACGAGCCCGGGGTGAACGCCTCCGGGCTCGACGCAATCGACATGCACGTCCACCTCGAGGTGGACAGCTGCGGGCACGGCTCACTCCCGGACGCCCTCACCGAGGCCTCGGCGAAGTACTTCAAGGCTGAGGACCGCACACCCTCCCTTGACCGCATCGCCGAGGTGTACCGGGAACTGAATATGGCGGCCGTCGTGTTCACGGTGGACGCCCGGACCCAGCTCAAGCACGAACCCAACAGCATCCCCGAACTCATCGCCGGCGCAGCCCGGAACAACGACGTGCTGATCCCCTTCGGCAGCGTCGACCCCCGCACCGGCGAGGACGCCATCGCGGGGGCCAAGCACCAGGCCGTGGAACTTGGCGCCCGGGGCTTCAAGTTCCACCCCAGCCTGCAGGGCTTCGACCCCTCCAACGAACGGTTCTACCCCTTGTGGGAAACGCTTCAGGAACTTGGACTGCCGGCGATCTTCCATACCGGACAGAACGGCATGGGCGCAGGCCTGCCCGGCGGTTACGGCATCAAACTGGCGTACTCAAACCCGCTCCTGCTGGACGCCGTTGCCGCGGACTTCCCCGGCCTGCAGATCATCATGGCCCACCCGTCCGTGCCATGGCAGGACGAGGCGAACTCCATCGCCACCCACAAGGCAAACGTGTTCATCGACCTCTCGGGTTGGTCCCCCAAGTATTTCCCGGAGTCACTGGTGAGGGCCTCCAACTCGGTTCTGCAGGACAAGGTGCTCTTCGGCACCGACTTCCCCCTCATCACGCCGCAGAAGTGGCTGGGTGCCTTCGCGGACCTCCCCCTGAAGGATGAGGTCCGGCCGAAGATCCTCAAACACAACGCCGTCCGCCTTCTCGGACTGGACGGCTGAGGTGAAGACCACGACGGCGGACCTTGCCCTGGGTGCCGCGGAACGCCTGTATGGCGTATCGGACTTCTATGACGCAGAGTCCCTCCTCACCGATGACGAGCGCCGCGTCCTGGCCCGGCTCCGGGACTTCCTGGAGCGGGACGCCAAGCCGCTGCTGGCCGGGTATTGGGAGCGCGGCGAGTTCCCTGAACAGCTCACCGAGCCCCTGATCCACCTAAACCTCATGGAGCCGGCCGAGCTGACAGTCCACGGTCCCGCCAGAGGGATCTACCAGGGCTTCCGCATCTTCGAACTCGCCCGCACCGACGCCTCCCTGGCCACCTGGTATACCGCGCAGGCAGGACTCTTCCGCACCACAATCCGCGTCGGCGCCTCACCCCGGCAGCAACAGGAGTGGATGCCCCGGGTGCTCGACTTTTCACTCAAAGGTGTCTTCTCGTTGACCGAACCGGAGTCCGGATCAGACATTGCCGGCGGCCTGTCCACCACCGCCCGTCAGGAGGGGGATTCTTGGGTCCTGGACGGTGCCAAGCGCTGGATCGGGGGTGCCTCAACCGCCGACGTGCTGGCCGTTTTCGCCCGTGACGCTGCCGATGGGCAGGTCAAAGCGTTCCTCGTGGACTGCCAGGCGCCGGGTGTCAGCCTGGAGAAGATCTCCGGCAAGACGTCCCTGCGGATGATGCAGAACGCCCACATCACCCTTGACGGCGTCCGCGTTCCGGAGGCAATGCGCCTGCACAACGTGAACTCCTTCAAAGACGTTGCCGCCATGCTGCGGGCGATGCGTTCGGACGTGGCCTGGATTGCCACCGGCATGCAGGCCGGCGCCTTCGAAGCCGCCCTGGCCTATGTCAACGAACGCCGGCAGTTCGGTCGCAGCCTCGGATCGTTCCAGCTGGTTCAGGAAAAGCTGGCCCGCATGCTCGGAAACCTCACAGCCAGTCTGTCCCTCGTGGTCCGGCTCACGGAACAACAGGAGCGCGGGATCTACCGCGACCAGGACTCCGCCCTCGCCAAAATGCAGACCAGCCTGCACATGCGGCAAACCGTCGCACTGGCCCGCGAGGTGGTGGGCGGCAACGGCATCACCCTGGACACCGGCGTCGCGCGGTTCCACGCGGACGCCGAAGCCGTCTACTCCTACGAGGGCACCCACGACATCAATGCCCTCATCATCGGCCGCGCCCTGACAGGCGAAAGCGCCTTTACCCGCTAGCACCCCACATAAAGCCACAACCACAGGAGGCAAAGATGCCCAATCTCGTCGTCAATTTCGACAAACTTTCCACCATGGCTGGGACCGATCTCGGCACCACCGACTACCGCCAGATCACCCAGGATCAGATCAACCTCTTCGCCGACGCCACGGACGACCAGCAGTGGATCCACACCGATCCCGAGCGCGCAAAGGACGGTCCCTTCGGCGCGCCCATCGCCCACGGCTTCCTGACACTCTCCCTGATCATCCCGTTCTGGGGCGAACTGTTCGACGTCGAGGGCGTCACCACCAAGGTCAACTACGGTCTGGACAAGGTCCGCTTCACGTCCCCCGTCAAGGTCGGCTCGAAGGTCCGGATGCAGGCAACGCTTGCCGAGGTCACAGAGGTCAAGGGCGGCGCCCAGATCAAGGTCAACGCCACCATCGAAATCGAAGGCCAGGAACGCCCCGCCGTCGTCGCCGAATTCCTCGCCCGCTTCTACAAGTAGGAACCGCTCCTCACCGTAGAAACAGCCAAGCAGGAACCGCCCGTCAGGCGGAGGCGGTGCCGCAGCGGCACCGCCCCTGCCGCCAACCCCAAAACCCCTCCCTCCTCCCGAAGGAACAGCCATGTCAGGACACACCACGCTCGCGCCCGCGGGCACGGCCGCAAAGCGCAAAGAGGCGCGCACGGTCATCATGTCCAGCTATCTGGGCAGCACCATCGAGTTCTACGACTTCCTGCTGTACGCAACGGCCGCGGCCGTAGCCTTCCCCAAAGTCTTCTTCGCCGGCACCGACGAGTGGGTCGGCGTTGTAGCCGCCTACGCCACGTTCGCCGCCGGCTACGTTGCCCGGCCCCTCGGCGGCATCATCTTCGGCCACTTCGGTGACCGCGTAGGCCGCAAGGGCATGCTGATCATCTCCATGGCGATGATGGGCATCGCCTCCACCCTGATTGGCCTGATACCCGGTGCCAGCGTGATCGGCCCATGGGGTGCCGTCATCCTGGTGATCCTGCGGGTCTGCCAAGGAATTGCCGTCGGCGGCGAGTGGGGCGGGGCTGCGCTGATGGCCCTCGAACACTCAGACCCCAAGCGGCGCGGCTTCGCTGCCTCCTTCGTCAATGCCGGAGCCCCGACAGGCGCCGTCCTGGGTACCGTCGTCATGGGCATATTCTCGGCCCTGCCCCAGGACGCTTTCCTGGCATGGGGATGGCGCGTGCCGTTCCTGCTGTCCTTCGTGCTCCTGATCGTGGGCATGTTCGTCCGGTTGCGCGTCTCGGAAAGCCCGATCTTTGCTGAGGCGGTGGCGAAGGAGAACGCCCAGGGAGTGAAGCGCAAAATCCCGCTGGTGGAGGTGCTCCGCCGGCCCAAGGCCCTGATCATGATCATGTTTGCCGGCGCCGCCGGCTTTGGGCTCCAGGTGGTGCTGCCCACGTTCTCCGTGACCTACGCAGTGTCCAAGGGCGCCCCGCAGCAGGGCGTGCTCTATGCCTTCGCCGGCGCCTCGGCCATCTCCATCCTGTTCGTTCTTCTGGGCGGCAGGCTCTCGGACCGCTTGGGACGCCGGCCGGTCATGGTTGCGGGCCTGGCGCTGTTCATCGCTTACCTGTTCCCGATGTTCGGGATGCTCAGCTCCGGCAACGTCGGCCTGATCTTCCTGGCGTTTACCGTGGCGCTCATCCTGCACTCGTCCCTCTACGGCCCCCTGGCCGCTTTCGTGTCGGAACAGTTCGGCACCACCAACCGCTACACCGGTGCCGCCGTCGGCTACCAGCTGGCAACGCTGATCGGTGCAGGCTTCACCCCCGGCATCGTCGCCGGCCTGTACAAGGACTCCGGCCAGAGCATCGTTCCCGTGGTGGTGTTCCTGTCGGTCATGGCACTCGTATCAATTGTTTTCATCCTGCTGACGCGGGAGTCTAAGAACAACGACCTCACTTCGGTCTGACAGGAGAACCGCAACATGGACAACAATGGAGTTGGATCCTGGCTACGCCGCCGCCGTCCAAAATCGGGGGCAAAAGCCGCGCTCATTGCGGGTGGCCGAACGGTCAGTTACCTCGAACTTGCCGACCGGACCGACAGGCTGGCCACCGTCCTTCGGGACAGGGGAGTTGCCAAGGGTGACAGGGTGGCCTACCTCGGCGAGAACCATCCCTCCTTCGTGGAGACCTTCTTCGCATGCGGGCTGCTCGGCGCCATCTTCGTCCCCCTCAACACGCGGCTGGCCGCGCCGGAGCTGCAGTTCCAGCTGCAGGACTCCGGCGCGCGGATCCTTGTCAACGCCGCAGCCCTCGAGGAGGTAGCGGCATCCTCCACGGAGGCGACAGCCGTGACCTGCCGCCTGGTGGTGGCGTCCGACGGCGGGACGGAAGGTTCCGCTGTTCAGCCGCCACCCGCCGTCGAACGCTATGACGAGGTACTTCAGTCGGCAGACCCGGCCCACTTCGATGTTGCCGTCACTTTGGACGACGGCGCCATGATCCTCTACACCTCGGGCACCACCGGCAAGCCCAAGGGGGCGCTGCTGACTCACGGCAACATCACGTGGAACTGCTTCAACACAGTAGTGGACATGGACCTGAACCGGAACGATGTGGCGCTCATGATTTCGCCGTTGTTCCACGTGGCCTCCCTGGACATGGGGCTGCTGCCGATGTTGCTCAAGGGCGCCACCGTGGTGCTCGAATCGAAATTCGATGCCGGCCGCGTCCTGGAGCTGATTGCGCAGCACAGGATCACGACGCTCAACGGTGTGCCCACCACATTCCAGATGCTCTGCGACCACCCGGGATGGCGGACGGCGGATCTGAGCTCCCTGGACAAGCTCACCTGCGGCGGGTCAGCCATTCCGCGGCGGGTCCTGGACGCGTACGAGGAGCGCGGCATCGGTTTCACCAGCTGCTACGGCATGACCGAAACCGCGCCCGGTGCAACCATGCTGCCGGTGTCCAGATCAAAGGAAAAAGCCGGCTCGGCAGGCCTGCCGCACTTCTTCACTGACATACGGATCGCAGATCCCTTGGGCGGGATTGCGGCGCCCGGCGACGTGGGTGAGATCCAGATTTCCGGACCGAACGTGATCAGGGAGTACTGGAACCAGCCAAGTGCCAGCAGGGACAGCTATGCGGACACGTCCTGGTTCCGCTCGGGCGACATGGGCTACCGGGACGAGGAAGGGTTCCTCTTCGTCTCCGACAGGCTGAAGGACATGATCATTTCCGGTGGGGAAAACATCTACCCGGCAGAAGTCGAAGCCGCCATCGCCGAACTCGATGACGTCGCCAGCGTTGCCGTTATAGGCGTTGCTGACGATAAGTGGGGTGAAGTGCCGTGCGCAATCGTGACCCTGCGTGAGGGAGTTGCTTTGGGGGAGAAGCAGCTGAGGGCGCACCTTGAAGGCCGTTTGGCGCGCTACAAGATCCCGAAATCGGTGATATTCGTGGACGAGATGCCCCGGACGGCGAGCGGCAAAATCCGCAAGATGGATCTTAGGAAGCAGTTCGCACCCTGAAACAAAATTGCCTGATGCTGCCGGAATCCACCTAGGACTTCGCGCGGACGTGCTCGGCGAGGGCGTCGAGGACCGGAATCTGGCCCTTGACCAGCTTGAGCCTTGCCTCCGGCAGTGGGAACCAGCGGGCGTCGTCGATCTCCGGGTACTCCTGGATCCTGCCTGACCCCTTTGGCCACTCGAGGGGGAAGGTGTTGCTGGCAATCCGTTCCGGCTGGAAGTCCTGATCGGCCGCATAAACGGTGATGATCTTGCCGGAGGGCTGGCGGAATTCGCCGAGGTGTTCGTAGTCAGCAGCAGGTGCGGGAGTTCCCATTTCTTCGGCGAATTCCCGCAGGGCGGCCGCGAGCGGATCCTCGTCCTCGGTGTACTCGCCTTTCGGAATGGACCAGGCGTGCGCGTCCTTGCGGGCCCAGAATGGCCCGCCCATGTGGGCGATCCACACCTGCAGTGCCCCGGGAACATAAGGTGCGCTGCCTGGCTGTTGGCCGGCGGCGGCCCCGGGCGTTGTGCCCAGCCTGTACAGGAGGATCCCTGCGCTTCGGACCGGCATGTGTCCTCCATTTCCAGCCGCATTCAACAAGTAGCAAATTCGCCGTCCAGCGTTAACCGGCAGTTCACGGCCCTGCTTTAGGTTATTCCTTCAGGCACTTTCCTCGAAGGGACCCATCATGGCCAATATTGTTGAGGTTTTGGGCCGGCTGACGCCGGAAGAACTGGATGAGCTTCGCAGCCTTGGCCCGCAGGGCCACCTGCCGCGGCACCTGCTGGATGCCCTGGACCGTGCTGCGGGCGGACCCGGAAACGGGCGCGGGTACTACGTGCCCACCGGAAACGTCAGCGCCACCGGCGGCCCGTTGCTGGTG
The DNA here is from genome assembly GCF_029222765.1 of Arthrobacter sp. Cr_A7. Taxonomy (NCBI): domain Bacteria; kingdom Bacillati; phylum Actinomycetota; class Actinomycetes; order Micrococcales; family Micrococcaceae; genus Arthrobacter; species Arthrobacter sp. Cr_A7. Next base: position 20,094 of record NZ_JARHXQ010000275.1, read on the forward strand.
CTGCGCAGTGACGTGTCCAGCTGGCTCTTCAGCGCCCACCGCGACGATCCGGACCAGCTTCCGCGGCACCCTTAGCCGCTACCCGATCAGCAAACTCAGCGCCTCCGTCAGGTGCTCCACTTCCCGCACGGAGAATCCGGCGGGTATGGGTCCCGGCCCGGCATGGCTGGCCGGGACCACGGCGTGGGTGAACCCAAGCCGGTGGGCTTCCTGGATGCGCTGGTTGATGCCGGGCACCGGCCGGACCTCACCGGCCAGCCCCACCTCGCCGAAGGCAATCAGCCGGATGGGCAGGGGTTTGCGCGCCTTGGCTGAAGCCACGGCAAGGGCAACCGCCAGGTCCGTGGCAGGCTCACTGAGCTTCACGCCGCCCACGGTGGCCACATAGGAATCGTCCTTGTGCAGCAGGGTTCCGGCACGCTGCTGCAGCACCGCCAGGAGCATGGAGACGCGGGAACTGTCGAGGCCGCTGGTGGCACGGCGCGGCTGCGAATTGGGGCTCTCGGCCAGCAGCGACTGCACCTCCGCGAGCAACGGCCTGCGGCCTTCCATAGTCACGGTGATGCACGTTCCGGAGACCGGATCCTTGGTGCGGCTGACGAACAGTCCGCTGGGATCCGCGAGCCCTTCAATGCCGTTTTCGTTCAGGTCGAAGCAGCCGACGTCGTCGGTGGGTCCATACCGGTTCTTGACCGCACGGAGCAACCGCAGCCGCGAGTGCCGTTCGCCTTCGAACTGGCACACCACATCCACCAGGTGCTCCAGCAGCCGGGGCCCGGCGATGGACCCGTCCTTGGTCACGTGGCCCACCAGCAGGGTGGTCATGTTCCGGCGCTTTGCCGCGGCGATGATGGAGGCCGCCACTTCGCGGACCTGGGAGACACCGCCGGCACTGCCGTCCACGTCCGCGCTGCTCAGGGTCTGGACCGAGTCCACGATCAGGAGCCGCGGCTCGATCTTCTCCACCTGCCCCAGCGCCTGGCCCAGGTCCGTCTCGGCGGAGAGGTACAGGGATTCCGCGACGGCGTCGATCCGCTCCGCCCGCAGCTTCACCTGTGCCGCGGATTCCTCGCCCGTCACGTACAGCACGTCCTGCGCCGTCCGGGCGAACTTCGCCGCGACGTCCAGCAGGAGGGTGGACTTGCCGACGCCCGGCTCACCCGCCAGCAGGATGACCGCGCCCGGCACCAGGCCGCCGCCGAGCACACGGTCCAGTTCATCCACGCCCGTGGGCAGGAAAGCCGCCGTGGTGGCGTCCACCTCCGCAATCCGGCGCGCCGGCTCAAGGACCGTTGTGGCCGCCGTCGTACGCGCAACAGCCGTGCCCGTTTCCTCCACGGTGCCCCACGCCTGGCACTCGCCGCAGCGCCCCACCCATTTGACAGTGGTCCAGCCGCATTCGGCGCATTTGTAGGCGGGCGCTTTGGAAGCCCGGGAAGTCTTTGTTGCCATGCGTTCAACCCTAGCGGCGGCCACCGACAATCCAGCGCCCTGCGTTTCGACAGGCTCAATTACCCGGCTGCAGACTCAACCACTAACCGAACCGGGGACGCCGAAAATGTTCAGAGAGCGCTCTCTTGACAGTGATCTGCGCCACGCTTACAGTTGAGGAACTTGCCAGAGAGCGCTCTCTCAGCGCCGGTAGTTCCCCCACAAAGGAGTGACCTTGAAATTCGCACGTCGACATACCGCGGCCGCCATCGCGGGCGCAGCGGCCCTGGCCCTGATGGCCACCGGCTGCAGCGGCAACTCAGAACAGGCAGCAAGCGCAGACAACCCCGTGGAACTCACGGTCACCACCTTCGGAACGTTCGGCTACGACGATCTCTACGGTGAATACGAGCAGGCCAACCCCGGAATCAAGATCAAGGCCACCAACATCGACCGCGGAGCCAATGCCCGCACCGACGCCTTCACCAAGCTCGCGGCCGGCTCCGGCCTGAGCGACGTCGTCGCCATCGAGGAGGGCTGGCTGGGATCCATCATGGAAGTCTCGGACCAGTTCGTGGACCTGAACGAGCACGGGGCAGCGGACATCAAGGACAACTGGGTGGACTGGAAGTTCAAGCAGGGCACCGATCCGGACGGCCGCGTCATCGGGTACGGAACAGACATCGGACCGCAGGGTCTCTGCTACAACGGGAAACTGTTTGAGGCTGCCGGCCTGCCCAAGGACCGCGAATCCGTCGCCAAGCTCTTCGGCGGCGAGGACGCCACCTGGGAGACCTACTTCAAGCTCGGCGAACAGTACAAGGCGGCCACCGGCAAGGCCTGGTACGACCAGTCCGGATTCGTCTGGAACTCGATGGTGAACCAGATGGAAGAGGGCTACTACACCAAGGACGGCGACCTTAACGTCGACGGCAACGCGGAGATGAAGGACAAGTTCGAGCTGCTGGCCGCCGGTACCGCCGCAGGACTGTCCGCCAACCAGACCCAATGGGACTGGGGCAACGGCAAGGCGTTCACTGACGGCTCCTTTGCCACCTTCGTCTGCCCGGGCTGGATGCTCGGCACCATCAAGGGCCAGCTGGAATCAGCGGGCGGCGGCACGGACAGCGGCTGGGACTTCGCCGACGTCTTCCCCGGCGGGGCCTCCAACTGGGGCGGCGCTTTCCTCTCCGTGCCCAAGACCTCTGAACATCCGGCAGAAGCTGCAAAGCTCGCCGCCTGGCTGACCGCACCTGAGCAGCAGGTCAAGCAGTCGGCCGCCGCCAACAACTTCCCCAGCACCCTCAAGGCACAGGAGAAGCTCGTAGCGGACGCCACCCCCAACGTGCTCTTCAACAACGCGCCCACCGGCGTCATCCTTGCCAACCGCGCCAAGGGTGTGGTGGCCCAGTTCAAGGGACCCGACGATTCCGTCATCCAGGAGAACGTGTTCGGCCCCGCGCTGAAAATGCTCGACGCCGGCACCGCCGACGCTGACAAGGCCTGGTCAGAAGCACTGACCCTCCTCAACGACCTGGTCGTAAAGAACTAGCACCACCCGCTGTGGGGCCTCCCCGACGGGAGGCCCCCCGATGGAGGGCAAAAGCCCATGACAACCACCCTGAACCGCCCCGCGAAACCCGCGGCCATCAAACCGAAACCCACCTTCAGGCAGCGCCTCAACGTCTTCGACGTCAAAGCATCGCCCTACCTCTACATCGCCCCGTTCTTCATCCTCTTCGCCCTCGTGGGACTCTTCCCCCTGATCTACACCTTCGTGGTGAGCCTCTTCGACTGGCACCTGCTCAAGGGCCAGGGCGATTTCGTGGGCCTGCAGAACTTCACGGAGGTCCTGCAGGACCGCTTCTTCTGGAACTCCCTGTTCAACACCGTGAGCATCTTCCTGCTTTCCGCCATCCCGCAGCTCGCCGTCGCGCTCTTCCTGGCCGCCATGCTTGACCAGAACATCCGGGCCAGGACGTTCTGGCGGATGAGCGTCCTCCTGCCATACATCGTGACGCCCGTGGCCGTGGCCATGATCTTCACCAACATGTTCGGCGAGCAGTACGGCCTGATCAACAACGTGCTGGGCAACTTCGGCCTGGACCCCGTGATGTGGAAGAGCGAAACGCTGCCCAGCCACATCGCCATTGCCACCATGGTGAACTGGCGCTGGACCGGCTACAACGCCCTGATCCTGCTGGCCGCAATGCAGGCCGTTCCCCGCGACCTCTACGAGTCCGCCGCCCTGGACGGCGCCGGAGCCGTCCGCCGGTTCTTCAGCATCACCCTGCCCAGCATCCGTCCCACCATGGTCTTTGTGGTCATCACGTCCACCATCGGGGGCCTGCAGATCTTCACCGAACCGCGCCTGTTCGATCCCGCCACAGCCGGCGGCTCCCAGCGGCAGTTCCAGACCACGGTCCTGTACCTCTGGGAAATGGCCTTCCAGCGCCAGAACTTCGGCAAGGCATCCACCATCGCCTGGCTGCTTTTCCTGATCATCGTGCTGTTCGGCATCATCAACTACCTCATTTCCCGGCGGATCGCCACCGCAGACGCCGCCAAGCCCTCCAGGGCTGCCCGGAAACGTGCCGAAAGGACCAAGCGATGAGCACCATCGAGGGGACAGCGCCCGCCGGATCCAGCACCGCCGGCAGACCCGCGCCTGCCCGTTCCACCCTCCGCAAACGCATTTTCGGCTCCGGCGAAAAGCCCGGATTCCTGACCTACGGCCTGCTCCTGGCGTTCCTGCTGTCCTCGGCCTACCCCCTCTGGTGGTCCGCGGTGATCGGCAGCCGTTCCAACGAGGCCCTCGGTGAAACCTGGCCACCCCTGCTGCCGGGCGGAAACTTCTGGACCAATGTGGGCGAGGTCTTCGACACCATCCCCTTCTGGCTCGCGCTGGGCAACAGCGTCCTGATTTCCTGCATCATCACCGTCTCGGTGGTCGGGTTCTCCACCCTTGCCGGGTACGCCTTTGCGAAACTGCGCTTCAAAGGCCGGAACGGGCTCATGCTGATGGTCGTGGCCACCATGGCCATCCCCACCCAACTGGGCATCATCCCGCTCTTCATGGTGATGCGCACCCTGGGATGGACCGGCGAGATCGGCGCCGTGGTGGTGCCCACGCTGGTCACGGCGTTCGGCGTCTTCTTCATGCGGCAGTACCTGGTGGACGTGATCCCGGACGAACTCATCGAGTCCGCCAGGATGGACGGCGCCAGCATGATTTCCACTTTCCGGCATGTGGCCATCCCGGCCGCGCGGCCCGCCATGGCCATTCTGGGGCTCTTTACTTTCATGACGGCCTGGACGGATTTCCTCTGGCCGCTGCTGGTGCTCGACGCCGGCAACCCCACGTTGCAGACGGCGCTCAGCCAACTGCAGTCTGCCCGCTACGTGGACTACTCCGTGCTCCTCGCCGGAGCGGTGCTGGCAACCCTCCCGCTGCTGGTGCTCTTCGTACTGGCCGGCAAACAACTCATCTCAGGAATCATGCAAGGAGCAGTGAAGGGCTAATGCAGCACCCAACGTACACAAGGCAATGGCCCGAGGGCTTCCTGTGGGGCTCGGCGACGGCGGCCGCACAGATCGAGGGCGCCGGCCACGAAGGCGGCAAGGAAGATTCCGTGTGGGACCACTTTGCGAGGCTTCCGGGCGCCATTGCCCAGGGCGACAACCTTGAGCAGGCAGTGGACCACTACCACCGGATGCCCCAGGACGTCCGGCTGATGAAGGAGCTGGGACTGGACTCGTACCGGTTTTCCACCAGCTGGGCCCGGGTGCGGCCGGGGGACAGGGCCGTCAACCACGAGGGCCTGGATTTCTACTCCCGGCTGGTGGATGAGCTCCTCGAAGCGGACATCCTGCCGTGGCTTACCCTTTACCACTGGGACCTGCCCCAGGCGCTTGAAGAAAAGGGCGGCTGGGCCAACAGGGACACCGCCTACCGGTTCGTGGAGTATGCAAACGACGTCTACTCGGCACTGGGGGACAGGGTCCGCCACTGGACCACGTTCAACGAGCCGTTCTGCTCTTCACTCCTGGGCTACGGATCCGGCGTCCACGCTCCCGGCCGGCAGGACCCGGCGGCGGCCATCGCCGCCGTGCACCACCAGCACCTGGCCCACGGGCTGGCGGTAAATGCGCTGCGCAGCCGCGGAGCCCAGCAGCTGGGGATCACCCTCAACCTGAGCAATTCCATCCCGCGGGACAGCACGGACCCGGTGGACCTCGACGCCGCACGCCGGTTCGATTCGCTGCAGAACAGGATCTTCCTTGACCCCCTCCTTCGGGGAAGCTACCCGGAAGACACCCTCCGTGACCTGGCCCCGTTCGGCTTGCAGGACGTCATTCTTCCGGGGGACCTGGAAACCATCAGTGCGCCGCTGGATTTCCTGGGAGTGAACCACTACCACGACGACCTCATCAGCGGCCACGCCGACGACGCCGGAAGCGACGGCCACTCCGGCGGCGCCGAACGGCCCTCCGCCTCACCCTGGATCGGTTCCGAGGACATCGCGTTTCCCAGCCGCGGGCTGCCGCGGACAGCAATGGGCTGGGAAGTGAACCCGGGCGGGCTGCGCACCCTGCTGGTGAGGCTGGGGGAGGAGTACCCGTCCTTGCCGCCGTTGTACATCACCGAAAACGGCGCCGCGTACGAGGACATTGTCAGCCCCGACGGCGCCGTGCACGATGAAGAGCGGACCGGGTTCATCCTGGAGCACGTGGCCGCCGTCGGCGAAGCAATAGACCAGGGGGCGGATGTCCGTGGCTACTTCGTCTGGTCCCTGCTGGACAACTTCGAATGGTCGTGGGGCTACGGGAAGCGCTTCGGTATTGTCCGCGTCGATTACGGCACTTTCGAAAGAACGGTCAAGGACAGCGGGAAGGCCTACGCGGAACTGATTGCCGCCGCGAAGCGGAACGCCTCCCGGCTCGCTGCATCCCTGCCCGCCTAAACTGAAATCCCCGGCCCAGTGCCAGCTAGATCACTGTGCCAGCTAGATCACGGAGCGAAGATTGTGAAGCCAGACCCGAGCGGAAGCCGGCCAACGCCCACCCTTGAAATGGTGGCAGCGCTGGCCGGCGTTTCCCGCGCCACCGTCTCGCGGGTGGTTAATGACGTGCCCAGCGTCGATGAGGAGATAGCTGCCAAGGTGCGGCAGGCCATTCTCGCAGTGAACTACACGCCCAACCGGGCGGCGCGTTCCCTGGCCAGCAGGCGGCCCAACTCGGTGACGCTCATTGTGCCGGAGTCCACGTCCAAGGTGTTCGCGGACCCGTTCTTCGCGTCCGTGGTGCAGGGCGTGGCCCTGTACCTGGCGGACACGGACTACACGCTGAACATGGTGATCGCCTCCGAAGCCAAGCCGGAAAAGACCAGGGCGTTCCTGCTGGGCGGCAATGTGGCAGGTGCCCTGGTGGTGTCACACCATGCGGGGGACAGGTCCTGGACGCACCTGAGTGACTACATCCCCATGGTTTTCGCCGGCAGGCCGCTGGGCGAGAGTGCCAGCTACTACGTGGACGTGGACAACGAGGCCGCAGCCGCGGGAGCAACCCGGCTGCTGATCAAGCGTGGGCGGACCAACATTGCCACCATCGCCGGGCCTCAGGACATGCCGCCGGGCATCGACCGCGTCAGCGGCTGGAGAAAGGCCATGGCGGAGGCCGGACTGGATGACTCCCTGGTGGAGTACGGGGATTTCACCCTTGCATCAGGAGCGAAAGCGATGCGGCGGCTGCTGGGCAACGGGCGGCCGGTGGACGGGCTCTTTGTCGCCAATGACCAGATGGCCGCAGGTGCCTACACGGTGCTGCAGGAACGCGGGCTGCGGATTCCCGACGACGTCGCGGTGGTGGGGTTCGATGACGATTCGTTCGCCACATCCGTCAATCCCCAGCTGACCACGGTCCATCACCCGATTATTGAGATGGGAAAGAAAATGGCCGAGATCCTGGTGAACCTGATCGAGGGGAAGGATGCCAACCGCGTCACGCAGATTCCCACGTCCCTTGTGGTCCGGGAGTCCGCCTGATGGGGGCGCCGGGTGAGGACAGGGCCGGCAACGCCCAGCGCGTCCTGCGGTGGGGTGTTGTTGCCACGGGAAGGATCGCCCACCGGGTCACCCGCGACCTTGCTTGCCTTGAGGACGCGGAACTGCAGGCCGTGAGTTCCCGGAGCGAGGATTCCGCCCGCGCCTTCGCCGAGCAGCACGGCTTTGCCGCGAGCTACCACGACACACCGGCCGCAACCGGCCACCGGCAGTTGTTTGCCGACCCCCTGGTGGACGTGGTGTACATCGCCACGCCGCACGCCCAGCACTTCGAGGTTGCCCGTGCAGCCCTCGACGCCGGCAAGCATGTGCTGTGCGAAAAGCCGCTTACCATCAACGCCCGCGAGGCCCGGGAGCTGGTCCGGCTGGCCGGCGAACGCGGGCTGTTCCTGATGGAGGCAGTCTGGACCCGCTTCCTGCCGGCAACCCGCCGCGCCCTGCAGCTTATTCGCGAGGGTGAGATCGGCGCGGTCCGCTGGGTCCAGGCGGATCTCGGGTTCCCCGCTGTGTACGATCCGACGGACAGGCTGTGGGATCCGGCTGCCGGCGGCGGCGCGCTGCTGGATCTCGCGGTGTATCCACTGACCTGGGCGGTGGCGGCCCTCGGATTTCCCGCCGCGCTCAAGGCCAAAGGGCACCTGAACCAGGACGGCGTGGACGTGCAGACCACCCTCACCCTTGAGTATCCGGAGGGCGCCGCAGCCCAGCTGATCTCATCGATCCAGGCCGCCGGTCCGGGCATGGTCACCCTCAGTGGAACGGCAGGCTGGATCAGGACAGGCGCCCCGCTCTACAACCCAAGGACTGTGGAAATCTGCGGGCGCGACGGCACCATCACGATCGAGGAGTTCCCAGAGGACACCGAGGGCTTCATCCACGAGCTGCGCGAAACCGCCCGGTGCATCCGCGACGGCCTGCAGGAGAGTCCGCTGATGCCGTGGACCGAAACGGTGCAGGTGATGCAGCTGCTGGACGAAGCACGGCAACAGCTGGGGCTTCGCTACCCGAACGACGAGGTTCCAGCGGGGTTGACCGCAGTTTCGTCCCCAACCGCCGGAAACTAAAGCGCCGGCAGTACGTCCCGGGCTTCGCGGGCGTCCATGCCGGTGGCCTCCAGCAGGTCCACCATCAGCGGCCGGTACAGCATCACCACGGTTTCGCCTTCCAACCGCTGCACCTCCAGCAGCCTCGGGTGCAGCCGCAGCGCAATCTCACTCAGCTCCCGCCGGGCCGTGCGCAGGTGGGCGCGGCGGACGCCGTCGTGCGTTTCCGCGAGGCCCAGCGACAATTCATCAATCGCGGCAGCGGTCTCCTGCAACACCTCGGCAATGTTCGCGGTGGCTTCGTCGGAGAGGGCGGCGTGGTTGATGGCGCTGGTCAGGCGGCGCGCAAAAACCCGGCTGTTCCTCAGCGCCAGGTCGATGAAATCGAGCGACTGCTTCAGCTGGTCCAGTTCCTCACGGTGCCGCCGGTACGCGGGCGCGAGCCTGGCCACCTCGCCCGACGCCCGCAGCGAATGCCGCATCGCGTCCACCAGGGGCTGGCAGTTCCTGCCCCGCACCAACGCATGCCAGGCCCGCGTCGAATCGCTGTCAGCCAAGGCCTCCGCGCACTCACGCAGCACCTCCGCCAGCTCGTGGAGGAGCTTCTGCACGTCCTTCCGGGGCTCCCTGCGGGGATCCTTGGGGACCAGGATTGTCACCAGCAGGGCGAACAGCCCGCCGATGACGGCGTCGATGCTTCGGGTGAAGGGCCCGCCGGCCGGGGCCGGGAGCAGCACTACCAAGAGAGACTGCAGGCCCAGCTGCGTGGTGAAGATGTTGCCGCTGTCCAGGAAGCGGGCCAGCAGGATGGAGAACAGAAGGACGACGGCGGCCTGCCAGATTCCGCTGCCCAGCCAGTGCAGGAGCAGGTCACCCACCGCGATGCCGATGGTGCAGCCCAGGCCCACCTCCACCACGCGCCGCAGCCGCGGTTCCCGGGAAAACCCGAGCGCAATCAGCGACGAGGTGGCCGCGAAGAGCGGCCCCGAGTGGCCCAAGACGTATTCGGCGAAGGCGTAGGCACCCACCGCACACACGGTCATCTGGATGGCCGGAACAAGCGAGTTCCGGCTCCGGATCAGTCCGGTGCGGATACGGCCGCGCAGGAAACGCCTGCCTGCTGAAAGTCCTGCTGCGGGAGCCATGCCGTCCAGTCTATTTGCTGCCTGTGACGTTTATTTTGCGGCTGGCCCACTACGGCCGCAGATGTGATCCGCGCAATGGTGACCCGGCATTTGTAAGCCAATATCCCGCGGTCGTTAATGTTCCGTTCACCTTGGGCAGGGCATCCCTTTACCTGCGGCCCCTAACTTCGATGAAGGTACAAAACGTACGCATCGCGCTGCAGGGTTCTCCGTCCCTGTCCCGCACCTGAATAACCCTGGAAGGGGTACATCTAGTGAAGGCACTCCGCTTCGGCCGCCACGCGGCTATCGCTGTTATCGCAGCCGGCGCACTCGCGCTCACCTCCTGCGGTTCAGACAACGCCACCAACACCGCGCCCGGCGGCACCCAGACTGCTGGCGGCCCCAAGGTCACCGGCACGCTCACCGGCATCGGCTCCTCCGCGCAGGGCGCGGCAATGGACGCCTGGAAGACAGAGTTCGCCGCCGCCAACCCCGGCGCCACTGTGCAGTACTCCCCGGACGGTTCCGGTGCAGGCCGCAAGGCCCTCCTGGACGGATCCGCCCAGTTCGGCGGCTCCGACGCTTACCTGAAGGACGACGAGTACGCCACGTCCCAGACCGTCTGCGGTCCTGACGGCGCACTGAACATCCCGGTCTACATCTCGCCGATCGCCGTCGCCTTCAACCTGCCCGGCATCACCGACCTGAAGCTTGACGCCGCCACCGTTGCCAAGATCTTCCGCGGCGAGATCGCCAACTGGAACGATCCCGCCATCGCCGCCCTCAACGAAGGCGTGAACCTGCCGGACCTCAAGGTCACACCGGTGAACCGCTCCGATGACTCGGGCACCACCACCAACTTCACCGACTACCTGGCTGCCGCTGCACCCGAGGTCTGGACGGACAAGGCCTCCGGCGTTTGGCCTGCATCCCTGCAGGGCGAGAACGCCAAGGGCACCTCCGGCGTGGTCAAGACCGTCACCGACACCCCCGGCGCCATCACCTACGCGGACGACTCCGCAGTGGGCGGAACCCTCGGTGTTGCGCAGATCAAGGTCGGCGAATCCTTCACCGAAATCTCCGCCGAAGCCGCAGCGAAGGCTGTTGACGCAGGCACCCCGGTTGAAGGCCGCTCCGCCAACGACCTGTCCATCAAGCTGGACCGCAAGACCACCAACGAGGGCGCTTACCCCATCGTGCTGGTGTCCTTCCACGTCGTCTGCTCCACCTACGACAGCCAGGAAACCGTTGACCTGGTCAAGGCCTTCGAGAACTACGTAGTCTCCGAGGAAGGCCAGCAGGCCGCCGCGGATTCCGCCAAGTCCGCTCCGCTCTCTTCCGAGCTGGCTGAGAAGGCCGCCAAGGCCATCGATTCCATCAAGGTCAAGTCCTAATCACCGCACCAAACCCGGGTTCCCCGCCTGCCACAAGGCAGTGCGGGGAACTTCGGTTTGACCGCAACATCTTCCAGTGTCAGTAAACGATCGAAGGGCCGTCGAATGACCGCCACCCCCTTGACCAGTAACCAGGGCGCCGCCCGCGCCGGGGACAAGATATTTTCCGGCGCAGCACTGGCCGCCGGTTGCCTCATCCTCGCCGTCCTCTTCGGCGTCGCGCTCTTCCTGGTGGTCCAGGCAATCCCTGCGCTCACAGCCCCGGCCGCCGAGATCCAGGGCGGGGAGGGCTTCTTCGCCTACATCTGGCCCATCGTGATCGGCACGCTCATTGCGGCTGCCATCGCACTGGTGATCGCCACTCCGATCTCCATCGGTGTGGCCCTGTTTATCTCGCACTTCGCCCCCCGCCGCCTGGCGGCAGGACTGGGCTACGTGGTGGACCTGCTCGCCGCCATCCCGTCCGTGATCTACGGCGCCTGGGGTGCCGCTTTCCTGGCCAAGGAAATCTCCCCGGCCTACAACTGGCTCGCCGCGAACATGGCCTGGCTGCCCATCTTCCAGGGACCTGCCTCCGCCACCGGCAAGACCATCCTGACGGCCGGCATCGTCCTGTCCGTTATGGTGCTGCCCATCATCACCTCCCTGTCCCGCGAGATCTTCCTGCAGACCCCCAAACTGCACGAGGAAGCCGCGCTTGCCCTCGGTGCCACGCGCTGGGAAATGATCAAAATGTCCGTCCTGCCCTTCGCCCGGCCAGGGATCATCAGCGCCGTCATGCTGGGCCTGGGCCGTGCACTCGGCGAGACCATGGCCGTGGCCCTGGTGCTCTCCTCCGGCGCACTGACCGCCAGCCTGATCCAGTCCGGCAACCAGACCATCGCCGCGGAAATCGCCCTGAACTTCCCGGAGGCAAGCGGCCTCAAGGTCAGCACACTGATCGCCGCCGGCCTGGTCCTGTTCGTCATCACCCTGGCCGTGAACATGATCGCGCGCTGGATCATCACCCGGCACAAAGAATTCTCGGGAGCCAACTAAATGACCTCCACGCTTACCCCGGTGCGCAGCAAGCGCTCGGCACTCACCAAGGGCCAGCTGCCCAAGTACGCCCCCTACGTGGTCCTGGCCGCCTCGCTCATTGTGGGCGCGGCCATCCTGGCGCTCGTGGGCTTCAATCCCTTCGGCTGGGGGATTGTCTCGGCACTGCTGTTCGCCATCGGCCTGGTGTCCTGGAGCGCCGTGGTTGAGGGTTCCCGCAAGGCGAAGGACAAACTGGCCACCTGCCTGGTGGTGGGATCCTTCCTGGTGGCACTGCTTCCGCTGATTTCGGTCATCTGGACCGTCCTCGTCAACGGCGTGCCCGGCCTCCTGAACCCCGGGTTCCTCACCACCTCCATGAACGGCGTCACCGGCGTGTTCGACAACCGGGCAGTGGAGAACGGTACCCCTGTGCTGGGCGGCATTTATCACGCCCTCCTGGGCACCGTGCAGATCACCCTGCTGGCCACTCTCATCTCCGTCCCGGTGGGCCTGCTCACGGCCATCTACCTGGTGGAGTACGGCAACGACGGCCGCCTTGCCCGGGCCATCACCTTCTTCGTGGACGTGATGACCGGCATCCCCTCCATCGTTGCCGGCCTGTTCGCCGCGGCCTTCTTCTTCGCCGTGGTGGGCCCGGGCACCAAGACCGGTGCCGTGGCCGCCGTCGCCCTCTCAGTGCTGATGATCCCCGTGGTGGTGAGGTCCAGCGAGGAGATGCTGAAGATTGTCCCCAACGAGCTGCGCGAGGCGGCGTACGCCCTGGGTGTGCGCAAGTGGCGCACCATCGTCAAGGTGGTCATCCCGACGGCGATCTCCGGCATCGCATCCGGCGTTACCCTGGCCATCGCCCGGGTCATCGGCGAGACTGCGCCCATCCTGGTCACGGCGGGCTTTGCCACCAGCATCAACTCCAACGTCTTTGGCGGCTGGATGGCCTCGCTCCCCACGTTCATCTACACCCAGATCCTGAACCCCACCTCGCCGGCCAACCCGGACCCGTCCTCCCAGCGGGCCTGGGGCGCCGCCCTGGTGCTGATCATCCTGGTGATGATCCTCAACCTGGGGGCCCGGCTGATCGCCAGGGTCTTCGCCCCCAAGACCGGCCGCTGACCGCCGCACTGCCCTTCCGGTACACCCCGCCGGATCCTAGACTTCAATTCATACCCAGTTAGTGAAGGAACACCATGTCTAAGCGCATCGACGTCAAGGACCTGAACGTGTACTACGGCGATTTCCTCGCCGTGGAGGACGTCACCATCAACATCGAGGCCAAGTCCGTCACCGCCTTCATCGGCCCGTCCGGCTGCGGCAAGTCCACGTTCCTGCGGACCCTGAACCGCATGCACGAGGTCCTTCCCGGCGCCCGGGTGGAGGGCGAGGTCCTGCTCGACGGCGACAACCTGTACGGCCCCGGCGTGGACCCGGTCACGGTGCGCTCGCAGATCGGCATGGTGTTCCAGCGTCCCAACCCGTTCCCCACCATGTCCATCCGGGACAACGTGCTGGCGGGCGTCAAGCTGAACAACAAGAAGATCTCCAAGGGCGAGGCGGATGTCCTGGTGGAACGCTCGCTGAAGGGCGCCAACCTGTGGAACGAGGTCAAGGACCGCCTGGAGAAGCCCGGTTCGGGGCTGTCCGGCGGCCAGCAGCAGCGCCTCTGCATCGCCCGCGCCATCGCGGTGGAGCCGCAGGTGATCCTCATGGACGAGCCGTGCTCCGCCCTGGACCCCATCTCCACCCTGGCCATTGAGGACCTCATCAACGAGCTCAAGGACCAGTACACCGTGGTGATCGTGACGCACAACATGCAGCAGGCTGCCCGCGTTTCGGACCGGACCGCATTCTTCAACATCGCCGGCACCGGCAAGCCGGGCAAGCTGATCGAGGTGGGGGATACCCACACCATCTTCAG
>NZ_JARHXQ010000276.1:0-22555 GCF_029222765.1 Arthrobacter sp. Cr_A7
GGGCGCTCCTGTTTGCCGTGTTCACGCTGAGCCCGTTCGTATCCTTCGGCGAGGCGGCCCTGTTCACCTACACGGGAACGGCTATCGCCCTGCTGCTGCCGGGACTTTCGGCGGCAGCAATCGGTGCGCTGTGGAGGCGTCGGAATATCGAGCTCCCCGGCATTGAGCGCTGGCTATGGCTGGTTGCCGCCCTGTCCTTCACCCTCGCCGCATTGGTTGTTGCGCCGAGGGCGGCCGACTGGGTTGCCGGGGCGGCCGTCCTTGCCCTTGCGGCAGTGCTTTTCACCGCCTCACACGTCGAGCGGACCCCGGCCCTCTATCCGCCCGCAGCACTGGGTGTGTTGGTGGGCGCCTTGATGCTCGCCGCCGTAGTGGCCGGGGCCTACGAGGGGGAGTGGGGCCGCTATCTTCCGTGGCTGACCGGGCCGGGTGTGGCGGCCGTTGGGCTCTATGCTGTTCGGCGGGCCCGTGCCGGCGGGCTGGTGCAGGATCCGGTACGGCGCTGGTCACTGGCCGGAGCCACCCTCCTGGGGCTCGGCGCCACCGCAGCGGCCGGGCTGCAGTCGGACGCGACGGCATGGGTTGGCGCTGCCGCACTTGCGTGCACTGCCGCCGTCGCACTCCTCGAAGCGCCACCCACGCTGCGCCGGATGGTTGCGGAACTGGGTGTCCTCGCTGTCGTGGCGGCGGTACAGCGGGCTGCCATCTTCGAGCTGGACACATGGGACCTGCCCCACCCGTTCTGGGTGGCCCAGTGGTACGTGGTACTGGGCGCGATACTTGCCGCCCTGCGTTATCGGTCCGGACATGAGGCCGTGGGCCGTACCATCGCCGGAGCTTCGGGCATCCTGCTCACGCTGTCCGGTGCCGGCGTGGTTTTCGGGGGCACAGGGGGCCAGCAGCTCTGGCTCCTGGTCCTGTTGGCCGTGATGCTGGTGGCCGGCCTCGCACTGGGTGACCGACTCTTCGTGCGCTGGGGCGCAGGCGGCGTGGCTGCCTGCATCCTGTGGGCAATGCGGGAGTACACATTCGCGCTGCTGGCGCTGATCGCCGTCGGACTCATTGCGTTTGCCGTGTGGCGGCTCAACCGCAGCACGGAAACCGCAGCAGCCGGCAGCAAGGACAGGCCGGCCCGGAACCTCCCCTGATACTGTTGCAGCATTGAGAGGAGTTCATCATGGGATGGCTTATTTTCCTGATCATCGCGGTTGCGGTGGTGGCCGGAGTGTTCTGGGCCAAGAGGCATTTCCGTCACGAGATTGAGCGCGCCAAGCGCATCAACCGGGCCAACAAGAACCAGTAGCCGGCTTCAGCAGAATTCCCGGGCGGACTACTGGCCCGCCTTGGCTTTGCGTGCCCGGCTGAGGGCCTGGTACCAGTAGTAGGACTGCTTGGGAGTGCGTTCCTGGGTTTCAAAGTCCACGTGCACCAGGCCGAACCGCTGCGAATATCCGGCGGCCCATTCGAAGTTGTCCATCAGGGTCCACACGTAGTAGCCGCGCAGGTCCACGCCGGAGGCGATTCCGCCCGGGGACGTGGCGTCCAGGGCGGCGCGCAGATGGGTGGCCAGGTACTGCACCCGCTCGTCATCCTGGAGCGTGCCGGATACCTGGTCCGGTTCGGGGAAGCTCGCGCCGCCTTCGGTGATGTACACCGGCGGGAGGGCGTCCCCATAGCGGTCCTTGAGCTCCTTGAGCAGGATGCCCAGGTGTTCGGGAGCCACCGGCCAGCCGAACCCCGTGCTGTCGAACTCCGGGTAGCCCACCTCATGGAACGGCAGGCGGGCCACGGCTTTGTGCATATCCGCGGGGATGGGTGCCACGCCGCGGCCGATCGCCACCTTGACGGGGAAATAGTAGTTGAGGCCGTAGAAATCCAGTGGCTGGTGGATGGTGCGCAGGTCCGCGTCGGAGATCCGGCCGATGGAACGCAGCCACGGCCGGGCGTACACGGGCAGGGTGGGATAGCGGCCCAGCAGGACAGGGTCGGCGTAGATCCGGTTCATCAGCAGGTCGTAGAGGTGCGCCACGAGCCGGTCACCGATCTTCCGGGACGCGGGCCGGATGGGCGCATGGAGGTTGGTGACTCCCACCGTGCCGGTGACGCCCGCCGCCCGCAGCGCCTGGGCGCCGAGCCCGTGGGCGAGGAGCTGGTGGTGGATGGAGGGAAGGGCGTCGAACATCAGCGCGTGGCCGGGGGCGTGGACACCCAGGGCATAGCCGTTCAGGGTTACCGAGACCGGCTCATTGAGCGTGACCCATTGGGCCACCCGGTCTCCGAAGCGTTCGGCCGCCGCCGCGGCGTAGTCGCCAAAGCGTTCCGCGGTTTCGCGGTTCATCCAGCCGCCCTTGTGTTCCAGGGGCAGGGGAGTATCCCAGTGGTACAGCGTGGCCATAGGGGAAATGCCGGCGGCCAGCAGCTGGTCGATCAGCCGGTCGTAGAAGTCCAGGCCCTCCTGGTTGAAGCTTCCCCGGCCGTCCGGCTGGATCCGCGGCCAGGACAGCGAGAAACGGTAGGAATCCACGCCGAGTTCCTGCAGCAGGGCCACATCCTCGGGCAGCCTGTTGTAGTGGTCGCACGCCACTGCGGGTGAGTGCCCGTCCACGATAGCCCCGGGTTTCTCGGCGAACGCATCCCAGCCGGACGGTCCGCGGCCCCCCTCACTCAGGGCGCCTTCAATCTGGAACGCCGCTGCCGCGACGCCCAGGGTGAACGACGGCGGCATGCGGTTGGCCAGTTCCGTCACCGATTCAGTGCTTTCCAGCGTCATCTCCTTATCATCCATTCGGAAGGAACTGAGGGCAATGACCCCGCTGCGGCCGCCTGAAAAGGGGCGATTCGCATCTGCCGGGGTTTTCCGGCATACTAGATGAGTTGTTCAAGCGCTTCTTCGTGTCCCGATCCGGATAATGCCGGGTGTCAGGGTCCAAGTGGAAGACCAAACATAACCCACCCCAATGGAACTGCGGATTTGTATGCGTGCTGAGCGCGACACGCCCGACCGCGGGGGTCGGTTACGCCGGCAAGGTGAGGAACCCGGATTCATCCGGATTCAGTTTGTGCGGCGGATGGTGGTTACGACCTCAATTGCTTCGGCAGCCATACAACGAGTAAGTGAACAGGGCAGCCCCAACCAGGGGAAGCACAGACTGAAAGAGAGTCAGGCGACATGGCGGGACAAAAAATCCGCATCCGGCTGAAGTCATACGACCACGAGGTCATTGACGTTTCAGCACGGAAGATCGTTGAGACGGTCACGCGCGCAGGCGCAACGGTAGTGGGCCCCGTGCCGCTGCCGACGGAGAAGAACGTGTACTGCGTTATCCGCTCTCCGCACAAGTACAAGGACAGCCGCGAGCACTTTGAAATGCGCACGCACAAGCGTCTTATCGACATCATCGATCCCACGCCGAAGGCTGTTGACTCGCTCATGCGTCTCGACCTGCCGGCTGACGTGAACATCGAAATCAAGCTGTAGGGAGGTGCTGAGAAACTATGACCGCAACCCGTAACGTAAAGGGCCTGCTGGGCACGAAGCTCGGCATGACCCAGGTCTGGGACGAGAACAACAAGCTCATCCCCGTCACTGTGGTCCAGGCAGACTCGAACGTCATCACCCAGCTGCGCAACGCAGAAGCTGATGGCTACGTCGCCGTTCAGATCGGCTACGGCCAGATCGATCCCCGCAAGGTCACCAAGCCGCTGGCTGGTCACTTTGAGAAGGCAGGCGTCACGCCTCGCCGCCACGTCGTCGAACTCCGTACCGCAGATGCTGCTGAGTACGAGCTGGGCCAGGAGCTCTCCGTAGAGGTCTTCGAAGCCGGCCAGAAGATCGACGTCATCGGCACCACCAAGGGTAAGGGCTTCGCCGGTGTTATGAAGCGTCACGGCTTCCACGGCGTTGGAGCTTCCCACGGTGCCCACAAGAACCACCGTAAGCCCGGTTCAATCGGTGGCGCATCCACCCCGAGCCGCGTCTTCAAGGGCATGAAAATGGCCGGCCGCATGGGCGCCGTTCGTCACACCACGCTGAACCTTACGGTCCACGCGGTTGACGTCGAGAAGTCGCTGCTCCTGATCAAGGGCGCCGTCCCCGGCGCCCGCGGCCAGGTCGTACTCGTACGCACCGCCGTGAAGGGAGCCTAGTTCAATGGCTAACACTGTCCAGGTTGACCTGCCTGCAGAGATCTTCGACGTCCAGACCAACGTGCCGCTGCTGCACCAGGTTGTCGTTGCCCAGCTCGCTGCTGCTCGCCAGGGTACCCACAAGACCAAGACCCGCGCTGAAGTTTCCGGTGCAGGACGCAAGCCGTTCAAGCAGAAGGGCACCGGCCGCGCCCGTCAGGGTTCCATCCGTGCTCCTCACATGACCGGCGGTGGCGTTGTCCACGGTCCCACCCCGCGTGACTACAGCCAGCGCACCCCCAAGAAGATGATTGCTGCTGCACTGCGCGGCGCACTGTCTGACCGGGCCCGCAACGGACGCATCCACGTTGTCGCTGAACTGGTTGCAGGCGACAAGCCTTCGGCCAAGAACGCACTGGCAACGCTTCGCGGTGTTTCCGACCGCAAGAACCTGCTGGTCGTCATCGAGCGCGCCAACGATGTTGCTGCACTGTCCGTGCGTAACCTCGCCGGTGTTCACGTTCTGTACGCAGACCAGCTGAACACCTACGACGTTCTCGTGTCTGATGACGTTGTCTTCACCAAGGCTGCCTACGAAGCATTCGTTGCCGCCAAGGCAGCTAAGAACGAGGAGGATGCCAAGTGAGCGCAGCCACCATCAAGGATCCCCGCGACGTCGTGCTTGCACCCGTCGTGTCGGAAAAGAGCTACGGCCTGATCGACGAGGGCAAGTACACCTTCCTGGTGGACCCCCGGTCGAACAAGACCGAGATCAAGCTGGCCGTGGAGAAGATCTTCTCCGTCAAGGTCGAATCGATCAACACCATCAACCGTGCCGGTAAGCGCAAGCGCACCAAATTCGGATGGGGTACCCGCAAGAACACCAAGCGTGCGATTGTCACCCTCAAAGAAGGCACCATCGACATCTTCGGCGGTCCGCTCTCGTAGCGGAGACCACTTTAACGAGGAAATAAATTATGGGAATCCGTAAATACAAGCCGACTACCCCGGGCCGTCGTGGCTCGAGCGTAGCGGACTTCACCGAAATCACGCGGTCGACGCCGGAAAAGTCGTTGGTACGTCCGCTGCCCAAAAAGGGCGGCCGTAACAACACCGGTAAGATCACCACCCGTCACAAGGGTGGCGGACACAAGCGCCAGTACCGTCTGATCGACTTCCGTCGCCACGACAAGGACGGCGTTGACGCCCGCGTTGCCGAAATCGAGTACGATCCGAACCGCACGGCTCGCATCGCCCTCCTGCACTACGTTGATGGCACCAAGCGTTACATCATCGCCCCGAACAAGCTCTCACAGGGTGACTTCGTAGAGGCAGGTGCCAACGCTGACATCAAGCCTGGCAACAACCTGCCCCTGCGCAACATCCCCGTGGGTACCGTTATCCACGCAGTCGAACTGCGTCCGGGTGGCGGCGCCAAGATGGGCCGCTCCGCCGGTGCATCCATCCAGCTTGTTGCCAAGGAAGGCCGCTTCGCCCAGCTGCGTCTGCCTTCCGGCGAAATCCGCAACGTTGACGTGCGCTGCCGCGCAACCGTCGGCGAGGTGGGCAACGCCGAGCAGTCGAACATCAACTGGGGCAAGGCCGGCCGCATGCGCTGGAAGGGCGTCCGCCCGACCGTCCGTGGTGTAGCCATGAACCCGGTTGACCACCCGCACGGTGGTGGTGAGGGTAAGACGTCCGGTGGACGTAACCCCGTCAACCCGAACGGTAAGCGGGAAGGCCGCACGCGCCGCCCCAACAAAGAGAGCGACAAGCTTATTGTGCGTCGCCGTCGTACTGGCAAGAACAAGCGATAGGAGCCTGGACACATGCCACGCAGCCTGAAAAAAGGTCCTTTCGTTGACCAGCACCTCTTTGTGAAGGTAGCCAGGGAAAACGAAAAGGGCACCAAGAACGTCATCAAGACCTGGTCCCGCCGTTCGATGATCATCCCCGACATGCTCGGACACACGATCGCCGTACACGACGGACGCAAGCACATCCCGGTGTTTGTCACTGAGTCGATGGTCGGGCACAAGCTCGGCGAATTCGCTCCCACGCGGACTTTCCGCGGCCATGTCAAGGACGACCGTAAGGGCAAGCGCCGCTAGGCGCCTGCACTTACGTCAAAGACGAGAGAAGGAAAGCAATGGAAGCCAAGGCAATTGCGCGCCACATCCGCGTAACGCCTATGAAGGCCCGGCGCGTCGTCAACCTTGTTCGTGGTTTGCAAGCGAATGAGGCTCTGGCAATTCTGAAGTTTGCCCCGCAGGCAGCTTCGGAGCCGGTATTCAAGGTAGTACAGTCGGCAATCTCCAACGCCCGGGTCCTCGCGGACCGCGACGGCGTGGCGTTTGACGAAGGCGACCTCATCATCAGCGAAGCGTTTGTTGATGAAGGCCCGACCATGAAGCGGTTCCAGCCGCGTGCCCAGGGTCGTGCATTTCAGATCAAGAAGCGCACCAGCCACATCACCGTGGTAGTCGCTACCCCGGAGAAAGAGGAGGCTCGCTAAGTGGGACAGAAAGTAAACCCGCACGGGTTCCGACTCGGCATCACCACCGATCACGTATCGCACTGGTTCGCTGACAGCACCAAGGCCGGCCAGCGGTACAAGGACTTCGTTCGCGAAGACATCCGCATCCGCCAGCTCATGTCCACGGGCATGGAGCGCGCCGGTATCGCCAAGGTTGAGATCGAGCGCACCCGTGACCGCGTCCGCGTGGACATCCACACGGCCCGTCCCGGCATCGTCATCGGCCGCCGTGGAGCAGAAGCAGACCGCATCCGCGGCGAGCTCGAAAAGCTCACCGGCAAGCAGGTCCAGCTGAACATCCTCGAGGTCAAGAACCCCGAGATGGAAGCCCAGCTTGTTGCCCAGGGCGTTGCAGAGCAGCTGACTTCCCGTGTGGCTTTCCGCCGCGCGATGAAGAAGGCCATGCAGTCCGCACAGCGTGCAGGTGCCAAGGGCATCCGTATCGCCTGCTCCGGTCGACTGGGCGGCGCTGAAATGTCCCGCTCGGAGTTCTACCGCGAAGGCCGTGTGCCCCTGCACACCCTCCGCGCGAACATCGACTACGGCTTCTACGAAGCCAAGACCACCTTCGGCCGCATCGGCGTGAAGGTTTGGATCTACAAGGGTGACGTCACCGCCAAGGAACTGGCCCAGCAGGCCGCTTCCGCCCCGTCCCGCGGCCGCTCCGGCGACCGTCCGGGCCGTCCGGGTGGCGCTGACCGTGGTGACCGCCGCCGTCGCAACGACCGCCCGGCCGCTGACGCAGCTCCTGCTGCAGAAGCACCGGCAGTTGAAGCAGCACCTGCTGCTGCAGAAGGAGGACAGGCTTAAATGCTTATCCCACGTCGAGTCAAGCACCGTAAGCAGCACCACCCGGGTCGCTCCGGCGCTGCTACGGGCGGCACCAAGGTCTCCTTCGGTGAGTACGGCATCCAGGCCCTGAGCCCGGCATACGTCACCAACCGTCAGATCGAGTCTGCACGTATTGCGATGACCCGCCACATCAAGCGTGGCGGCAAGGTCTGGATCAACATCTACCCGGACCGTCCCCTGACCAAGAAGCCTGCCGAAACCCGCATGGGTTCCGGTAAGGGTTCACCGGAATGGTGGGTCGCAAACGTCAAGCCGGGCCGGGTTCTCTTCGAGATCTCCGGTGTCGAAGAATCGGTAGCACGCGAGGCCCTGCGCCTGGCAATTCACAAGCTCCCGTTGAAGGCACGCATTCTGCGTCGCGAAGGTGGTGAATAGAAATGGCAGTAGGATCCAAGGATCTGGCTCCCGCACAGCTGGACGGTTTCGACAACGAGCGTCTCGTTGAAGAACTCCGCAAGGCCAAGGAAGAGCTGTTCAACCTGCGTTTCCAGTCCGCCACCGGACAGCTGGAGAACCACGGTCGTCTGCGCGCGGTAAAGAAGGACATCGCCCGCATCTACACCGTTCTCCGTGAGCGCGAGCTGGGCATTCGTGCCGAGGTTGCCGCACCGGTTGTGGAAGCCAAGGAAGAGAAGAAGTCCAAGAAGGCAGCAACCAAGAAGGCCGAGCCGGCTGAAACGGTTGAGACCGAGGAGGATGCCAAGTGAGTGAAAAGGACGAGAACGTGACGGAAACTGCTACCGCAGCCACGGCTGAGCAGCGCGGTTACCGCAAGACGCGTCGCGGCTACGTGGTCTCGGACAAGATGGAAAAGACCATCGTTGTCCAGGTTGAGGACCGCGTGAAGCACGCCCTGTACGGCAAGGTCATCCGCCGTACCTCCAAGGTCAAGGCTCACGACGAGAACAACACCGCCGGCATCGGCGACCTCGTTGTCATCGCCGAGACCCGTCCGCTGTCCGCCACCAAGAACTGGCGGCTCGTGGAAATCCTCGAGAAGGCCAAGTAGCACCTGCTGCTTAGCTGGAAGCCCTCGCTCTCTCCGGAGCGGGGGCTTCCTCGTTTAACAGCCCGTGCCGTCACGAGCAGCCCACTTTTGAGGAGCTCACGACGACGACGCCGCGGCTTTGTGGGGGAGTGGCACCAAAAGTGGGCCAAAAGGGTGCGCTGCGTGCCGCCGTCGTCCGCCCTTCCGCACCCGCTCTCACCTTTCGCAGTCATTTGGGCAACGCTCTCTCACCTGATGCAGGTTTTGGGAGGACCCTCTCTCACTTCCCTCAGGAAAGTGAGAGAGCGTCGGTAAAAAGCCCGCATCAGGTGAGGGAGCGTGCGACGGCGGGGTCGCGGCTTTGCGGGGAGTGGCGCGCCTGGCGGGCCAAAAGGGCCGTGCTGCGTGCCGCCGTCGTCCGTCTTGCGGGGGAGAGGCGCAAGGTGATATGGAGACTGAGCCAAACTGTGCTAAGATTTTGAGTTTGTATGGCGCCTTTCGTGCGCCGTCATCAAACCTCGTAAACAAGCGTGCCAAGGCATAGTGCCCCCTTGCGCCCGGGATCCGTCCCGGACCGGATGGGAGCAACTGCTGTTGGCACGGGAGTTTAGGCCTGGTCTGGCAAAATCCAGGCAGGTCAAGAGACACCCCGATCAACCGTTCCGCAAGGCTCATTCCGTAGGAAGATTTTCGGTCTGAGAACCGGCGCGACGCAAGGAGTAAATAGTGATTCAGCAGGAGTCGCGACTCAAGGTCGCCGACAACACGGGTGCTAAGGAAATCCTTACCATTCGCGTTCTCGGTGGATCCGGCCGTCGCTACGCAGGCATCGGTGACGTCATTGTCGCCACCGTCAAGGACGCAATTCCGGGCGGCAACGTAAAGAAGGGCGATGTTGTCAAGGCAGTCATCGTCCGTACCAAGAAGGAACGCCGCCGTGCGGATGGTTCCTACATCAAGTTTGACGAGAACGCAGCTGTGATCCTGAAGGGCGACGGTGACCCCCGCGGTACCCGTATCTTCGGACCGGTTGGTCGTGAACTCCGTGACAAGAAGTTCATGAAGATCGTTTCTCTGGCTCCGGAGGTGCTCTAGTCCATGGCTGCAAAGATCAAGAAGGGTGACCTCGTTCAGGTCATCACTGGCGCCAAGGCTGAGCGCGGCGGCGACCGCGGCAAGCAGGGCAAGGTCCTGCGCGTGTTCACCGACACCAACCGAGTGTTGGTCGAAGGCATCAACCGCGTAACCAAGCACACCAAGGTCGGTCAGTCGCAGCGCGGCACCAAGACCGGTGGCATCGAGGTTGTTGAAGCCCCGATCCACATCTCCAACGTGGCACTGGTTGACCCGTCCACCAAGAAGCCCACCCGCGTTGGCTTCCGCACTGAGACCGTTGAGCGCAACGGCAAGCAGCGCGAAGTCCGCATCCGCGTGGCCAAGAGCTCAGGGAAGGACATCTAATGACTGAGACTCTCGAGACTCCGGCAACGAAGATCGTTCCTCGTCTGAAGACCAAGTACGCCGAATCCATCAAGAGCACGCTCATTGAGGAATTCAAGTACGAAAACGTCAACCAGGTTCCGCGCCTCGTCAAGGTCGTTGTGAACATGGGTGTTGGAGATGCCGCCAAGGACTCCAAGCTGATCGACGGCGCTGTCCGCGATCTGACCCAGATCACCGGCCAGAAGCCGCAGGTAACCAAGGCCCGCAAGTCGATCGCACAGTTCAAGCTGCGCGAAGGCATGCCCATCGGTGCACACGCTACCCTGCGTGGCGACCGCATGTGGGAATTCCTGGACCGCCTGGTCACCCTCGCACTGCCCCGTATCCGCGACTTCCGCGGCCTGTCCGGCAAGCAGTTCGATGGCAACGGCAACTACACCTTCGGTCTGACCGAGCAGGTTATGTTCCACGAAATCGACCAGGACAAGATCGACCGCACCCGCGGTATGGATATCACGGTTGTTACCACTGCAAAGACCGATGACGAAGGCCGCGCGCTGCTGAAGGCGCTTGGCTTCCCGTTCAAGGCCGAAGACTAATCTAACTACGTAAAAGGTCCGGCGGTACGGCTCCCACCTGTGGAAGCGGCACCGCGGAAACCGTTATGAGGAAGGGCAAGAGCCCACAATGACAATGACAGATCCTGTCGCAGACATGCTCACGCGTCTGCGCAACGCAAACTCGGCATACCACGACACCGTGTCCATGCCGTACAGCAAGCTCAAGGCACGCGTCGCCGACATCCTCAAGGCCGAAGGCTTCATCGCCGGCTGGAAGGAAGAAGACGCGGAGGTCGGCAAGAAGCTGACCATCGAGCTCAAGTTCGGACCGAACCGCGAGCGTTCCATCGCTGGCGTTCGCCGTATTTCCAAGCCGGGCCTGCGTGTTTACGCAAAGTCCACCAACCTGCCGCACGTGCTCGGTGGCCTGGGTGTCGCAATCCTGTCCACCTCTTCCGGCCTCCTGACTGACAAGCAGGCCGGCAAGAAGGGCGTGGGCGGCGAAGTCCTCGCGTACGTCTGGTAACGGGAAAGGAAGAGAATAATGTCACGTATTGGACGTCTCCCCATCACCGTTCCTGCCGGCGTTGAGGTCAAGGTTGACGGCTCTGTCGTCAGCGTCAAGGGTGCCAAAGGCGAGCTGAACCACACTGTGGCCAGCCCGATCGAGGTTTCCCTGGAAGCAGACACCCTGACCGTCGCCCGCCCGAACGACGAGCGCGCATCCCGCTCTCTCCACGGCCTGACCCGCACCCTGATCTCCAACATGATCGAGGGCGTCACCAAGGGCTACGAGAAGAAGCTTGAAATCGTCGGTACCGGTTACCGCGTTCAGGCCAAGGGATCTGACCTTGAGTTCGCTCTCGGTTTCAGCCACCCGGTCAACGTCTCCGCACCGGAGGGCATCACCTTTGCAGTTGAGACCCCGACCAAGCTCTCTGTTTCAGGTATCAACAAGCAGCAGGTCGGCGAGGTTGCTGCCAACATTCGCAAGCTGCGGAAGCCGGACCCCTACAAGGGCAAGGGCATCCGTTACGCCGGCGAAGTCATCCGCCGCAAGGTCGGAAAGGCTGGTAAGTAACCATGGCCATCTCAATTAACAAGAAGCGTACGAACAAGAGCAAGTCTGCTTCGCGCAGCCGCCGCCAGCTTCGTATCCGTAAGCGCATCTCCGGTACGGCTGTACGTCCTCGTCTGGTCGTCAACCGCTCCGCACGCCACGTATTCGTCCAGGTTGTCGATGACACCAAGGGCCTGACCGTAGCGAGCGCGTCCACTCTGGAAGCCGACCTTCGTGCATTCGACGGTGACAAGACTGCCAAGGCCAAGCGCGTTGGCGAGCTCGTCGCCGAGCGTGCCAAGGCTGCCGGTATCGAAGCTGTTGTCTTCGACCGCGGTGGTAACAAGTACCACGGCCGGATCGCCGCCGTCGCTGACGGTGCACGTGAAGGTGGGCTGTCACTGTGACGGAAGCAAACAAGGAAAAGGACACTGTGTCTGCAGATCAGAAGGCGACTGAAGCCGTAGCTGCTCCGGCCACTGAGACCACTGCCCCCGCAGCTGGTGACGACCGCCGTGGCGGCGCTCGTCGCGGCGAGCGTGGCGACCGTGGCCAGGGCCGCGGCGAGCGTGGTGGCCGTGGCGGCCGCGACGGCGGCCGTGAAGCCGAGAAGAGCCAGTTCGTAGAGCGCGTCGTCACCATCAACCGCGTTTCCAAGGTGGTCAAGGGTGGTCGTCGCTTCAGCTTCACCGCTCTGGTCGTCGTCGGTGACGGCAACGGCATGGTCGGCGTTGGCTACGGCAAGGCTAAGGAAGTTCCTGCCGCAATTGCGAAGGGCGTTGAAGAGGCCAAGAAGTCCTTCTTCCGCGTTCCCCGCGTTGGCAACACCATCCCGCACCGCGTTCAGGGTGAGGCTGCTGCAGGCGTCGTAATGCTGCGTCCGGCCTCCGCCGGTACCGGTGTTATCGCCGGTGGCCCGGTCCGTGCAGTACTGGAGTGCGTGGGCATCCACGACATCCTCTCCAAGTCGCTCGGTTCCTCCAACGCCATCAACATCGTTCACGCGACCGTTGATGCCCTGAAGCGCCTCGAAGAGCCGGCAGCAGTGGCAGCACGCCGCGGCCTGCCCCTCGACGAGATCGCTCCGCCGGCACTGGTGAAGGCCCTCCTGAACCCGAAGGCAGGTGTCTAAGTTATGGCTAAGAACCTGATCCCCTCCGACACCCAGTTGGAGATCACTCAGATCAAGTCCGCCATTGGCGGCAAGCAGAACCAGCGCGACACCCTGCGGTCCCTCGGCCTGAAGCGGATCGGACACACCGTTGTCCGCACCGCCGACGCCGTCACCGTCGGAATGCTCAACACGGTTCCGCACCTGGTAAAGGTAGAGGAGGCGAAGTAAATGGCAGAGAACACTGCTGACAAGGCACAGAGCGCCGCTGCTGACAAGCAGAACGCCCTGAAGGTTCACCACCTGCGTCCCGCTCCGGGTGCCAAGACCGCCAAGACCCGTGTTGGTCGTGGTGAGGCATCCAAGGGTAAGACCGCCGGTCGTGGCACCAAGGGTACTGCAGCCCGCTACCAGGTCAAGGCTGGCTTTGCCGGCGGCCAGCTGCCGCTGCACATGCGCCTGCCGAAGCTGCGTGGCTTCAAGAACCCGTTCCGGGTTGAGTTCCAGGTTGTAAACCTGGACAAGCTCAACGAGCTGTTCCCGGAAGGTGGCGCAGTCACCGTGGAGAACCTGGTCGAAAAGGGTGCCGTTCGCAAGAACCAGCCCGTCAAGGTGCTGGGCACCGGCGACATCACCGTCAAGGTTGACGTCACCGCCCACGCATTCTCGGCCAGCGCCGCTGAAAAGATTGCTGCAGCAGGCGGAAGCACCACCGCTCTCTAGAGCCGGTGGGCGCCAAGCCCGTTGTTGAACTCCCGGTGACCGGGGCCAAGGCCCTGGTCACCGGGAGTTTTTCACATCCACCCGACGTATTTTTCCCGCCACCGGGCGCACGGGCGCCGCCGCGGATTGTTCGCATGGCGCATCCAACCGTTAGACTCGGTTGTTGGGATTATTGAGCCCCATCACACCACTCTTATAAACACCACAGGAGGACGCTTGCTTAGCGCATTTGGCCGGGCCTTTCGCACGCCTGATCTGCGACGCAAGTTGTTGTTCACGCTGGGAATCATCACCATCTTCCGCTTGGGTGCTTTCATTCCCTCGCCTGGTGTGGACTACCAGAATGTCCAGCAATGCTTGCAGAACGGTCAGACGGCAGGCGGGCTCTACCAGCTCGTTAACCTGTTCAGCGGCGGCGCGTTGCTCCAGGTGTCCATCTTCGCCCTGGGCATCATGCCGTACATCACGGCCAGTATCATCGTCCAGCTGCTCCGGGTGGTCATTCCCCGCTTCCAGCAGCTGTACGAAGAGGGCGCTTCGGGCCAGTCCAAGCTGACCCAGTACACCCGGTACCTCACCATTGCCCTGGGCCTGCTGAACGCCACCACCCTGGTGTCCCTCGCCCGCTCCGGTCAGCTGCTTCCCGGCTGTGCGCTCCCGATCATCCCTGACGACAGCGTCATCACCACCATCCTGATCATCATTACCCTGACGGCCGGCACCGGCCTGATCATGTGGATGGGCGAGCTCGTCACCGAGAAGGGCGTGGGCAACGGCATGTCCCTGCTCATCTTCACCTCCATCGCAGCGACGTTCCCCACCTCCCTCGGCGCCATCTGGAGCTCACAGGGACCGGCAACGTTCTTCACCGTCCTGGCCGTCGGCCTGCTGACCGTGGCACTGGTGGTCTTCGTGGAGCAGTCACAGCGCCGTGTTCCGGTGCAGTACGCCAAGCGGATGATCGGACGCCGCACCGTGGGTGGAACCAGCACCTACATCCCCATCAAGGTGAACATGGCCGGTGTTATCCCGGTGATCTTCGCTTCCTCCATGCTCTACCTGCCCGGCCTGATTGCACAGTTCAACCAGCCCGCAGCCGGTGAGCAGCTCCAGCCGTGGGTCGAATGGATCAACAACAACCTGGTCCGCGGCGACCAACCGATCTACATGGTCCTGTACTTCGCCATGATCGTGTTCTTCACCTACTTCTATGTCGCGATCACCTTCAACCCTGAAGAAGTGTCCGACAACATGAAGAAGTACGGCGGCTTCATTCCAGGTATCCGCGCCGGTAAACCGACCGCTGACTACCTGCAGTACGTGCTCTCCCGGATCACCCTGCCCGGCGCCCTCTACCTGGGCTTCGTGGCACTGATTCCGCTGGTGGCACTGGTACTGATCAACGCAAACCAGAACTTCCCGTTCGGTGGCACCTCGATCCTGATCATGGTGGGCGTTGGCCTGGAGACCGTCAAGCAAATTGATGCGCAGCTACAACAACGTCACTACGAAGGGCTTTTGCGATGACGAGAATGCTGATTATTGGACCTCCCGGTTCGGGCAAGGGTACGCAGGCGGAAAGGATCTCGGAGCGCCTCGGCGTTGTTGCGATCTCCACCGGCGACATCTTCCGCGCCAATGTAAAGGGCGAAACGCCGCTTGGCATCGAAGCCAAGAAGTACATGGATGCGGGCGACTTTGTTCCGGACAGCGTCACCAACAAGATGGTGCGCGACCGCCTCAGCGAGGCCGACGTCGAAAGCGGCTTCCTGCTGGACGGCTACCCGCGCACCACCGCGCAGGTGGATTACCTCGACGAGATCCTCGCCAAGGGCGACGAGAAGCTCGACGTCGTCCTGCAGCTGACTGCCGACGATGAGGAGCTGGTGCACCGCCTCCTCGGCCGGGCCAAGGAAACGGGCCGGAGCGACGACAACGAAGCCGTCATCCGCCACCGCCTTGACCTGTACCACGAGCAGACCGAAGCCGTGGTGGCGAAGTATGCCGAGCGCGGCATCCTCACCCAGGTTGACGGCATCGGCCCGATCGATGAAGTGACCGACCGCGTGATGCAGGCCATCAAGGCGGCACAGGCGGCCTGATCCAGGCACTGAATTCCGAGGCTCCTCCCGGTACACGGGAGGAGCCTCAGCCATTTGAAAGGAACACACCATGGCCTTTGGCCAGCCCCGCATCGAATACAAGAACAACGCCCAGATGCGCACCATGCACGAGGCAGGACTGGTCCTGAGCCGTGCCCTGGACGCTGCTGTTGCCGCCGCGGTGCCCGGTGTGACCACCAACCACCTCGACGACGTGTTCGCCGCCGTCCTGAACGAAGCCGGCGCGAAATCCAACTTCCTCGGGTACCACGGCTTCCCGGCCACCATCTGCACGTCCGTCAACGACGAGGTGGTGCACGGCATCCCGGGCAGCCGTGTGCTGCAGGACGGCGACATCATCTCGATCGACGGCGGTGCCATCGTGGACGGCTGGCACTCCGATTCGGCGCGGACCGTCATTGTGGGAACCGCCGATCCGGAGGACCAGCGGCTCTCGGACGTCACCAACGCTGCCATGTGGCGGGGGATCGCGGCGCTGGCCACCGGCACGCACGTGGGCGACATCGGCGCGGCCATCGACGACTACGTCTCCTCCGTTCCCGGGAAGCCACTGGGCATCCTGGAGGACTACGTGGGCCACGGCATCGGCTCCGAAATGCACATGGCGCCGGACGTCCTGAACTACCGCACCAACCACCGCGGGCCCAAGATCAAACCGGGCCTGTGCCTGGCGATCGAGCCCATGCTGGTGCGCGGCGGCATTGAGACCGCCGTGCTGGAGGACGACTGGACCGTGGTGACCACCGACGGCAAGCGTTCCTGCCAGTGGGAGCATTCCGTGGCGGTCCATGAGAAGGGCATCTGGGTGCTTTCAGCGCCCGACGGCGGAGCGGAGCACCTTGTGCCGCTCGGCGTCACCCCCGTGCCCATCCCCTAGCCCATGTAAGTAGCAGTAGTTGTCGTTATGACGCGCCAAAACGACAACTACTGCGACCTAGTTGGGGAAGGCCCTCTTAGTCTTCCGAAGCGCCGTCAGGCACCCACCGCAGCAGGTCGCCGGGCTGGCACTCCAGCACCTCGCACAGGGCCTCGAGCGTGGTGAACCGGACTGCCTTGGCCCGCCCGTTCTTAAGCACCGCCAGGTTTGCCGGCGTGATTCCCACGCGCTCGGCGAGCACGCCGACAGGCATCTTCCGTTTGGCCAGCGCCACATCGATATCCACGATGATCGCCATCAGATCACCTCGTCCAGCTCGGAGCGCAGGTGCTTGGCCTCGGCATCACGGGCCACCGCCTGCGCCAGCAGTGTCCGGAGCACCAGCACGATCAGTGCCACACCGGCAATCATGAGCGAGGCGCCGCAGATCAGCAGGACGACGCCCGGCGCCACCTCTCCCGGCGCCAGCAGCACGGCGATCCCGAACATGAGCAGCGCCGCCACTGCAATGGCACCGAAGATCAGGTCAACGTAGCGGAACGCGCCGTGGGAGAAGACCGTCCCCTTGCGCACCATGGTCAGCAGCCGCCAGACGCATACCGCCGTTACCTGCACGCAGACGATGCCCAGGACCACAATCGCCAGCAGCGCGATGCGCGGGCCGGTGGGTGCGCCCGCTTCCTCCATGTCGACGGACAGCAGCGGCACCATCCATACCTGTACGAACAGTGAACCGGCGAGGACCAGCGCAATGACGATGCGCAGCGCCAGGACCGTTAGCTTTCCCATGAACTTCTCCTTTATCGGGCAACAGTCGGATTCTATCGATATTCAATAGGTTAAGCAATGCGGTGCTGTCGCGGCTGGGTGCTCGGGTGGTGCGAGGCAGAATGGGCGCATGGGATCTCTCGCTGATGTGCCCGGTATCCGGGTTGGCCATGTCCAACGGAACGACGCCGGCTGGCTCACCGGCGTGACGGTGGTCCTGCCGCCGCCCGGCACTGTGGGCTCGGTTGATGTCCAGGGCGGCGGGCCCGCCACGCACGAGACCGATGCGCTGGATCCCACCAGCCTTGTCAGTGTTGTGGATGCCGTGGTGCTCACCGGCGGCAGCGCCTACGGCCTCGCCTCCGCCGGCGGCGCCCAGCGGTGGTGCGAGGAGAACGGCAGAGGCTTCGCCGTGCCCGGGGGAGTGGTGCCCATCGTCCCGGCGGCAGCGATCTTCGACCTGGGCCGGGGCGGCGACTTTTCCGCACGTCCGACGGCGGACATGGGCTACGCGGCGACGGCGGCGGCTGCGGGGGAGAAGGACGGGCACGACGTCGGACGCGGCAACGTGGGCGCCGGCACCGGGGCGCTGCTTGGCAGGACCTTCAAAGGCGGTATAGGCACGGCCTCGGTCACCCTAGACAGTGGAGTTGTGGTTGCGGCGCTGGCCGTCGTTAATGCCTTGGGACTTCCGATAGTTAACCCCGGTCCGGTGGTTGAGCCTGCCGAAACCCTGGATTTCGACAAGCTCAATCACCGGGAGGACAAGCTCAATCACCGGGAGGACAAGCTCAGCGGTCCGGCGCCGCTGAACACAACCCTTGTTGTGGTCGCCACCAACGCCGTTTTGGACGTGGCGGAGTGCAAACGGACTGCCGCCGCGTCTCATGCCGGGATCGCCCGGGCGCTGAATCCAAGCCACACCCTCGCCGACGGGGACACCGTCTTCTGCCTGGCAACGGGCGGCTTGGCACTCGACCGCAGCGACGAAACAGCCCGGCAGATCAGTCTCATCACGCTGCAAAGCGCGGCAGCCGACGTCGTCCGCTCGGCCATCCTGGACGGCGTGGCCAGCGCCGAACCCGTCAGCACCCCGGACGGGGATTATGGTGTGTACGGTGCCGAGTAGGTTACTATTGCCGATTTAACTTTTACGGCGAGACAGAGTAGTGTTGTTTGTTGGTTGTCTGGACTGCCGCGCCCTCTTTGGGCCTGGAGCCGGCAATCGATCCAACAAAAACGTTCGTGGCCATGCGCGGTGCAATCCGGCAGGGCTGCGGCAACAACAGTTAGCGGAGGGTATGGCCAAGAAGGACGGGGTCATTGAGATCGAAGGCGTTGTGACCGAGGCGCTGCCTAACGCGATGTTTCGCGTTGAGCTCACCAACAAGCACATCGTTCTGGCACACATCTCTGGAAAGATGCGTCAGCACTACATCAGGATCCTCCCCGAGGACCGCGTAGTGGTGGAGCTGAGCCCGTACGACCTCACCCGTGGTCGTATCGTCTACCGCTACAAGTAAATTGCTGGGCGGCTTCAGCGAGAGCTGGCCGCCGCTCCAGTTGACCAACTGTTACACGCAAAGGAATGCCATGAAGGTCAAGCCGAGCGTCAAGCAGATCTGCGAAAAGTGCAAAGTGATCCGCCGTAATGGCCGGGTCATGGTGATCTGCGAGAACCCGCGCCACAAGCAGCGCCAGGGCTAATTCCCTTCATCGGGAAACCCTGGGTTGCTAACCCACGCAAGTAAATAAAGGCAGCACAAGCTGATCTGGGACGTATGGAGCCCGGGCAGCTAACCCCCGGTCGGAGGCTGGGGCCGCACAGAACGTGCGGGTGTACTGCCTACGACCTCCGGTTTATCAAGGAGTACTGCCACTATGGCTCGTCTCGCTGGCGTAGACATTCCCCGCGAAAAGCGGCTGGAAATTGCGCTTACTTACATCTACGGCGTGGGCAAGACCCGTGCACACGAAACCCTGGCTGCCACTGGCATCAGCGCTGACGTCCGCGTTAAGGACCTCACCGATGCCCAGCTGGTTGAGCTGCGTGACTACATTGAAGGCAACTACAAGGTTGAGGGTGACCTTCGCCGCGAAGTAGCAGCCGACATCCGCCGCAAGGTTGAAATCGGCAGCTACGAAGGCCTGCGCCACCGCAAGGGCCTGCCCGTACGCGGTCAGCGTACGAAGACCAACGCACGTACCCGCAAGGGCCCGAAGCGTACCGTCGCCGGCAAGAAGAAGGCCCGTTAAAATCCCCGCCGGGATTAACGGAGCTTTCCCCAATAACTTTCTGTAGGAGAAAAAATGCCCCCGAAGACTCGTGGCGCGGTTCGCAAGCCGCGTAAGAAGGACAAGAAGAATATCGCGCTTGGCCAGGCGCACATCAAGAGCACGTTTAACAACACCATCGTTTCCATCACGGATCCGACCGGCGCTGTTATCTCTTGGGCTTCCTCAGGTGAGGTTGGCTTCAAGGGCTCGCGTAAGTCCACCCCGTTCGCTGCCCAGATGGCTGCTGAAGCCGCTGCCAAGCGTGCGCAGGAGCATGGCATGCGCAAGGTAGACGTTTTCGTCAAGGGTCCGGGTTCCGGACGCGAGACGGCAATCCGTTCGCTGCAGGCCGCTGGCCTCGAGGTTGGCTCCATCCAGGACGTCACCCCCGCAGCACACAACGGCTGCCGCCCGCCGAAGCGCCGCCGCGTCTAAGGCTTTCCCGCCGCATGAGCTTGCCCGGACCGTCGATGGTCCGGGCAAGCCCAGCGCGTTAAGTCTTCAGACCGAATTTCCACCACCTGTGTTGCGTCATATAGCGGATGCTCGCCGAAAGGAAACCTAAGTGCTCATTGCACAGCGCCCCACCCTCTCCGAAGAGGTAGTCTCCGAAAACCGTTCGCGTTTCATCATTGAACCGCTGGAACCGGGCTTCGGCTACACCCTCGGAAACTCCCTCCGCCGTACCCTGCTCTCCTCCATCCCCGGTGCTGCCGTAACCAGCATCCGGATCGATGGCGTGCTGCACGAGTTCACCACGGTTCCGGGTGTCAAGGAAGATGTCACTGAGATCATCCTGAACATCAAGAGCCTCTCGGTTTCCTCCGAGCACGACGAGCCAGTTGTCGCTTACCTGCGCAAGCAGGGCCCCGGAGTCGTCACCGCCGCGGACATCGCTCCGCCGGCCGGCGTCGAATTCCACAACCCGGATCTGCACATTGCCACGCTGAACTCGAAGGGCAAGTTCGAACTCGAACTGACCATCGAGCGCGGCCGCGGCTACGTTTCGGCAGCTCAGAACAAGTCCGGCGACGCAGAGATCGGCCGTATCCCGGTCGACTCCATCTACTCGCCGGTGCTGAAGGTTACTTTCCGCGTGGAAGCAACCCGTGTTGAGCAGCGCACCGACTTCGACAAGCTGATTGTCGACGTCGAGACCAAGCAGGCCATCGCCCCGCGCGATGCCGTCGCTTCCGCAGGCACCACCCTGGTGGAACTGTTCGGTCTGGCCCGTGAGCTGAACACCGCAGCTGAAGGTATCGAGATCGGCCCGTCGCCCACCGACGCTGCCCTGGCAGCCGACATGGCACTGCCGATCGAGGATCTGGACCTCACCGTCCGTTCCTACAACTGCCTCAAGCGTGAGGGCATCCACACCGTGGGTGAACTCGTTGCACGCTCCGAGGCTGACCTGATGGACATCCGCAACTTCGGTGCAAAGTCCATTGACGAGGTCAAGGCAAAGCTGGTTGAACTGGGCCTGTCCCTCAAGGACTCGCCTCCCGGTTTTGACCTCGCAGCACGCGCCGCAGCAATCGAAGAGGACGACGCCGCCTTCGGCGACGACGAACTCTAAACCAGACCTTGGCCAGCGGGCTGCACCATGGTGTGCAGCCCACGGCTTCCACATGAGGAGAAACAATTATGCCTACCCCCACTAAGGGTCCGCGCCTCGGAGGCGGCCCGGCTCACGAGCGCCTCATGCTCGCGAACCTGGCAGCATCCCTGTTCGAGCACAAGCGGATCACCACCACGGTGACCAAGGCCAAGCGCCTGAAGCCGTACGCAGAGCGACTGGTGACCTTCGCCAAGCGCGGCGACCTGGCTTCCCGCCGCCGCGTCCTGGGCCTGATCAGCAACAAGGGCGTCGTCCACGAGCTGTTCACCGACATTGCCCAGGCAGTGGAGAACCGCGACGGCGGCTACACCCGCATCACCAAGATCGGCAACCGCAAGGGCGACAACGCTCCCATGGCTGTCATCGAACTGGTTCTCGAGCCGGTTTCCGCCAAGCAGGCCGTAGTCGCCGAGGCTACCCAGGCTGCTGCCAAGGCTGCTCCGGCTGCCGAGGAAGCTCCCGAGGCCGAGGTCGCCGAGACCGAAGCTGCTGAGGCTCCCGCTGCTGAAGAAACTGCGACTGAAGAAGCTGCCACCGAAGAGGCTCCGGCCGCTGAGGAAGCTGCTGAAGCTCCCGCTGCCGAGGAAAAGGACGCGAAGTAATTCGCTGATTTTCTTCGCATAGACTTAAGTCTATGAACGACCAAAAACCCGCGGCCCCCGTTATGGGGGGCGGCGGGTTTTTGCGTGTCCGGCTTGATTTGTCCTACGACGGCGGCCCCTTCAGCGGGTGGGCATTGCAGCCGGGCCTGCGGACAGTCCAAGGTGTGCTCGAGGAAGCGCTGCAGCTCCTGGTCCGCCGCCCCGTCCGCGTCACCGTTGCCGGGCGGACCGACGCCGGCGTGCACGCACGCGGGCAGGTGGTCCACCTGGACCTCACCGAAGCCGAGTGGCTGGGACTTCCGCGCGGGCACGAACTCGATCCCGCCGTCGCCATGCTCCGCAGGATCCGCGGGGCACTGAGCCGCATCCTCGGCGACCTCACCGGGGCCGTCGAGGTGCACCGGATCTCGCTGGCGCCTCCCGGCTTCGACGCCCGCTTCTCGGCCCTCTGGCGGCGCTACAGCTACCGGATCGCCGACGGTACCGCCCTCTGGGACCCGCTGGGCCGCTACTCCACGCTGTGGCACAAGAACCCGCTGGATGTGGCCCTGCTTAACGAAGGTGCCTCCAAGCTGCTGGGGCTCCAGAACTTCCTGGCTTTCTGCAAGCCGCGGGAGGGGGCAACCACCATCCGCGAGCTGCAGCGCTTCGAGTTCACGCGTGCGGAGGACGGCGTCATCGTCGCCACCGTGCAGGCCGACGCGTTCTGCCACAACATGGTGCGCGCCCTCATCGGCTCCGCCCTGTACGTGGGGGAGGGCGTGGTGGAACCGGGCTGGCTGCATGAGCGGCTGCTGGCGAAGAAGCGCGACGCGAAGTCCGTGCTCGCCGCGCCGCACCCCCTAGTGCTGGAGGAAGTGGCCTACCCGTCCGACGACGAACTGCTGGCCCG
>NZ_JARHXQ010000277.1:0-50010 GCF_029222765.1 Arthrobacter sp. Cr_A7
GGGCTGCCATCCGGATACGGATCAGTCCCGACGCCGAGCTCAAGCGTCCGGCCGCAAAGGATGACAGGGTTACGCCCTCGGAAACCCTCGGCAAGGCCGCTGTCGACGTCCCGGTCCTCAAGAACGACTCCGATGCCGACGGCGTCGCCGCGGACCTGAAGATCAGCCTCCCCGACGGCAACCCGAACGCGCGGGACGGGGGCTCCGGCAACGTAGTGGTGACCCTCACGCCGGAGGACCAGCTGATTCCCTATACCGTCACGGATGTTGACGGCCTGAGTTCGACCGCCGTTATGTGGATCCCCGGACAGGGAGCCCAATACCCCAGCCTGTCGAGGACCGACATCGTCGAAGTGATGGCCGGCAAGGACGTCACCCTCGACCTCAGCGACTACGTCCGGGTGCGCGACGGGAAGCGGCCGCGCATCACCGTGGCAGACTCCGTCAAGGTCCAGGGCGCTTCGCCGGAAAACGTTATTGCCGGAGACGGGACTGCGCTCCGCTACGCCGCCAAGGCCGACTACGTGGGCCCGGGGTCCCTGACCTTTGAAGTCACGGACGGCAATGGACCGGACGATCCCCAGGGCCTGAAGTCCACCCTTGTCATCATGACCAGGGTGATACCGGATCCCAACGCCAACCACCCGCCCACCTTCAGCGGTGCTGCACTGGACGTACCCAAGGCCGAAACAGCACGGCTGGACCTGGGGCCGCTCGCTGCGGATGTTGATGAGCAGGACAAGGGCAACCTGAAGTTCGAGCTCGACGGCAATCTTCCCGCTGGATTCTCGGCCTCCGTGAACGGTTCAATCCTCGAAGTCCGGGCCGAAACGTCGGTAGCGGCCGGGTTTACCGGAAACATCCCCGTCCGGGTCACTGACGGCAGGTCTCCGGCGGTGAAAGCAAACATCTCCGCACGGCACGTGGCCTCCAACAGGCCCATGCCCGTGGCCAACGACGACGTCGTCGAAAAAGCGAACGCGGGCAAGACGGAAACCGTCAACGTCCTGGGCAACGACGGAAACCCGTTTGATGACGCACCGCTGAAAATTGTTGCCGCGGGAGTGGAAACGGGATCTGCGGCGGGACAACCAACATTCGACGGCGACTCCATCACCGTGACCCCGGCACCGGGTTTCAAGGGCGTGATGGTTGTCCGCTACACGGTGGTGGACAAGACCGGCGACGTATCACGGCAGGCAACCGGCCGCCTGCGGCTGACCGTCCGCGATGTGCCTGACGCGCCCTCTGCCCCCTCCGCCACGGACGTCCGCAGCCGGACAGCCGTCCTCAAGTGGGCGCCGCCGTCGGACAATGGCGCCGCCATCACCGGCTACCGCGTGGAATCCAACACCGGCTTTTCGCAGGCGTGCCCCACCACCACCTGCACACTCTCCGGGCTGACCAACGACGTCAAATACGTCTTCACCGTCATCGCCGAGAACGAAGTGGGCAAATCCCGGCCATCGGCAGCCTCGAACGAGATCCGGCCGGATGAAAAGCCCTCCCCGCCGGACGCACCGTCGGTCAAAGCCGGCGACAGGAACATGGTCATCAACTGGCCTGCCGCCAAGACGGAGGGCTCCGCGGTCAAGCATTATAACTTGGAGATCTCGCCGCCGCCTTCCAACGGCATCGCCGTCAAAAATGAGGTGGCCAGCCTGAACTACACGTGGACCGGCCTCACGAACGGCGTCAAGTACCGGGTCCGCGCTCAGGCAGTCAACGAACTTGGCCCCTCCGAATGGAGCATCTACTCCGTAGAGGACAACCCTGCCGGTGTTCCGGCCGCCCCCGCTGCACCCACCACGGCTGTGGCCTCCGCAGTTGGCAGCGAAAACCAGATCAGGGTGGACTGGGCCGAACCCGACACCAACGGCGATCCCATCCGGAACTACTACGTCACCATGAATGGCGGGGGCGCAGCCCCACAGACCCAGGTGGTGGCCGGGACAGTCCGCACTGCCGTGTTCCGGGCACAGAACTCCGAGACGGCCTTCACCTTTACCGTCCAGGCCGAAAACAAGGCCGGCAAGGGCGCCGCCAGCCCACCCTCGGCCCCCCGGCGCGCCACCGGAAAACTCGCCCAGGTTTCCGGCGTCAGCGCGACGCCCGCCAATACAAACGGCGCCGGCCGGCAGGTCACCATCCAGTTCAACAGGCTCACGGACGCGCAGCGCAATGGGTCCCGGGCCGAAGAAGTCAGTTACCGGTACTCGGCAGGAGGACAAACCGGACCCATCAGCCCTGGCGAAACCGTGGGCGGATTCACCAACGGACAGGCGCTTGCCGTCACCGTGACAGCGGTATCCACCGTGGCGCCGAGCTCGGATGCGAGTGCACCGGCCCGGGTCACGCCGTACGGGTCACCCGGCACACCGTCAGCCAGCGGCACCAACGGACAGCTCAATGACCAATCCGTGACGCTGAGCTGGTCATCGCCCTCCACGTCCACCAACGACGTAGCGGAGACGAGGATCCTCATCAGCGGCGGCGGCTGGGAGAGTGTTGCGCCGTCCGGCAGCCGCACGATCAACACCGGGGGCTGGGAACAGCAACGCACCATCACCGTGCAGACGTTCAACTCCCTGGGGACCGGCAGCGCCCAGGTCAGCGCCACCGCCACCTCCGGCAAGCGAGGTGAATGGACAACCCGGCTCAGCTCCGCAGACCCGACTTTTGTTCGGTCGTGCACCTACACCCTGGGCGGGGCGAACTACCGGCCGGCACCCTACTACGACTGCGACGGCATCAACGCACACCAGCCGCCGTGGCTGTACGTTGCCGACAACCACACCCTCGTGGTCCGCTGCTACATCATCCAGAGCGACCACTGGACCCCCAACCCGATCCAAGCCTGGTACCGGATCGAGGCAGGTTCTGCCAGCAACGTGGGCCGCTACGTCGTGGCCGGATCCACCACCCTGGGCCAGCCGGGAAATGCGGGGGTACCGCCATGCTGACACCCCTGATGGAAGGTGCTGCAGACCGGACGCGGGGGGAGGCCTCCCCATCGCGGGCTTACTGCCCCTTGGGTAGGCTTGCCCGGGAAACGGAGAGCCCGGTACCGGGTTCTCTCACGTGCCGGCCTGGGGGCCGCAAACGGG
This sequence comes from Arthrobacter sp. Cr_A7, assembly GCF_029222765.1. Taxonomy (NCBI): domain Bacteria; kingdom Bacillati; phylum Actinomycetota; class Actinomycetes; order Micrococcales; family Micrococcaceae; genus Arthrobacter; species Arthrobacter sp. Cr_A7. The sequence continues at coordinate 3,108 of NZ_JARHXQ010000277.1, forward strand.
GGATATCTACGCTGTGACAGGTCTGCTGGGGAAACTTGGACTGCAACGGCGCCACAAAAAGATCGTCACCGGCACTGCCTTTGGTGCCGCGGTGGCTGTTGTGGTGACCGGGGCAGTGCTCTATCCGGGGTTCAAGACCACTGAGGTGGAGTTGAACGACGGCGGTGTGTGGGTGGTGTCGAAGTCGAAGAATGCGGTGGGCCGGCTGAATTACCCGTCGCGTGTCCTGGATGGTGCGGTGACGCCGGCGTCCACGACGTTCGACATTTTGCAGGACGCGGGGGAGGTGTTTGTGGATGATGAGTCTGGTTCGACGTTGAATCAGGTGTCGCCGGCGAACATGCGCCTGGGTGGGGATAAGCAGTTGCCGGGGGCTGCTGATGTGAGTTTCGGTTCGGAAGTAATCTCGGTGACGGATGCGGCCTCGGGCAAGGTGTGGGCGGTGTCGCCGTCCACGGTGAATGGTTTTGATGAGGAGGCTACCGAGCCGGTTCTGGTGGGCTCCGAGGGCACCGTGTCGGCTGTGGGGGAGGATGACCGGATCTACTCGGCGGATCCGGAGTCGGGTGTGGTGACGGTGACCGGTGTTGATGCCAACGGTGAGGTCACGTCCTCGGAGTCCGAGACGTGGGGCGAGTTGAAGGGCGCGGGCGACCTGCAGATCACGGTGGTGGGGGACCAGCCGGTGGTTCTTGATGCGGCTGCGGGGGAGTTGTTCCTGCCGGGCGGGAAGCGGCTGCAGCTGGAGAACGCCCGCGAGGCGAAGCTGCAGCAGGGCGGTCCGGCCAGCGACTTTGTGGCAATTTCGACGCAGAAGGCGCTGCTGAAGCAGCCGCTGGATGGCGGCACGGCCAAAACGGTGACGTTCGACGGCGAGGGTGTCCCGGCTGCGCCGGTGCAGTTGGCCTGGTGTGTGCACGCGGCGTGGTCGGGGGCGAACAAGTACGTCCGGGACTGTGTGGATGATGCTGACGACAAGAACGTGGACGTGCCCAAGGCCAGTGCGTCGCCGTCGTATGTTTTCCGGGTGAACCGGGACCTGGTGGTCCTGAACGATGTTAACTCGGGCAACGTGTGGCTGGTCAACCAGAACATGCAGCTCGTCAACAACTGGGACGACGTCATTCCACCCAAAAACGAATCCGACGAGCAGGACCAGGAATCGGCGGACAACAACACCATCAACGTCCTGCCGGACCGCACCAAACCCAACCGTCCGCCGGAAACCAAGCCCGACGCCGTCGGCGTCCGCCCCGGACGGACCACCGTCCTCAGCGTCCTGGACAACGATTCCGATCCTGACGGCGACGTCCTCACCGCCGCCCTGGCGGATACGGGCCCGAAGTCCGGCACCCTGGAGAACATCTACGGCGGCACGGCCTTCCAGGTCTCCGTCCCGGCAGATGCGAAACCGGGCACCGAGACGTTCAACTACAACGCCTCGGACGGCCGCGGCCTCTCGGCCGGCGGCCAGGTCACGCTCAGCGTGGTGGGCCCTGACGAGAACAAGCCGCCACAGTTCAAGCGCGGCGATGACACCACCATGCTGGTGGAGCAGGGCAAGACCGTCAGCCAGAACATCCTCACGGACTGGATCGACCCCGACGGCGACGACCTGGTCCTCCTCGACGCCAAGGCAGACAACGACCAGGACCAGGTGAAAGTCCGCCGCGACGGGCTCCTGACGTTCCAGGACTCGGGCGCCACGGCCGGCAAGAAGAACGTCGAGGTGACCATCTGGGACGGCCGCGCCACCGTGACCGGAAAAGTCGTGGTCAACGTCCAGCCGCCGGGAGCCTTAGCGCCGGTGGTCAATGCCGACCACGTCACGGCCGTGGTGGGCCAGGACCTGGTCATTTCCCCGCTGAAGAACGACGTGGACCCCAACGGCGGCGCCCTCCGGCTCGCCCAGGTGGAGGCAAACGGCCCGGCCGAACTCGGCCCGGTCACCGACGGCGGCACGTTCACCTTCCGCAGCACCACCCCCGGCCCCGTGTACCTGACCTATATCGCCAGCAACGGCCCGCAGAGCAGCCAGGGCCTGATCCGCGTTGACGTCGAATCCGGGGATGAGACTGGCAACCCGGTGGCCGTCCACGACGTGGCGCTGATGCCCACCGGCGGAAGCGTGCTGCTGGACCCCCTCGCCAACGACTCCGATCCGTCAGGCGGGGTCCTGGTACTCCAGTCCGTCCGGCTGCCCGAAAACTCCACCGCATCTGTCAGCCTGATCAACCACAGCGTCCTGCGCATCACGGACATCCTGGGGACCAGAGACCCCATCCTGTTCGAATACACCATGTCCAACGGCAGGAAATCGGCCACGGGCAGCGTCTCGGTTGTCCCGGTCCCGGCCCCGGCCGTGGTAGAGGCTCCCCAGCCGAAACCGGACGAGGTCAACGTCCGCGTGAACGACGTCGTGACCATCCCGGTGCTCGACAATGACACCCACCCGCAGGGCCAGGAACTCACCGTGGACCCTGTCCTGCCGCAGGGCGTGGACCCGGTGGACGGCAAGAGCTTCGTCTCGGAAAACACGCTGCGGTTCATTGCCGGCAGCCAGCCCAAAACGGTGCGTGCCATCTATAACGCCATGGATCCGCAGGGCCAGAAGAGCGCTGCCGCGGTGACCATCCATATCCTTCCGCTCGAAGGTGCCGAAAACTCGCGTCCGCAGCCGCGCAACCTCACCGCACGCGTGGTGGCCGGCGGCACGGTCCGGATCCCCGTTCCCCTGGACGGCATCGATCCGGACGGCGACTCCGTCCAGCTCACCGGCATCGACAGCACCCCGGCGATGGGAACGGCCGCCGTCGGCAGCAACTTCATCGACTTCACGGCAGCCGGGGACGGCGCCGGAACTGATACCTTCCGCTACAAGGTGGTTGACCGCCAGGGGGCTGTCAACACCGGAACGGTGACTGTGGGCATCGCGCCGCGCGGCGAGACCAACCAGAAACCCACCCCCGTGGATGACGAGGTGCGGGTCCGCCCCGGCCGGCAGATCGCCGTCGACGCAACCGGCAACGACACGGACCCGGACGGCGACCTCATCCGCATCCTGACGGACGGCATCGAAGCAGACCCGGCACTGCAGGCCACCGTCAGCAAGGCCAGCGGCAGGATCATCCTGCTGGCGCCGGGCGAAGCCGGAACCGTCAACGTCCGGTACACCATCGCCGACGACAGGGATGCTTCCGCCCAGGCTGCCATCGGTGTGGTGGTGGACAACGAGGTGCCCCTCAAGGCGCCGATCGCCCGTGACGACAGGGTCACCTCCGCACAGACCATGGGGAAGTCCGCCGTGGACGTCCCCGTCCTGAAGAACGACGAGGATCCCGACGGCGTGGGGGAGAACCTGCAGATCAGCACCGACACCACCACCGCCCGGCCAGGCGCCGACGGCACCATGATCGTGGACCTCACCGAGCAGCCGCAGCTCATCCCTTACACCGTCGAGGACGTGGACGGCCAGCAGTCGACGGCGGTCATTTGGGTTCCGGGGCTCGGCCAGCAGGTGCCCACCCTGGCCAAGGACGAGGTCATCGAGGTCATCGCCGGCCAGTCCGCGGACGTCGACCTGGACGAGTGGGTGAAGGTCCGGGAGGGCCGGTCACCGCGGCTGACGCAGACTGACCGGATCAAGCTGATCGGTTCGGACGGCAGCGATCCCGTCACGGGCGACGGCACCGGACTGAAGTACACGGCAGGCACCGACTATGTAGGGCCGGGGTCGCTGACCTTCGAGGTGACGGACGGGACCGGGCCGGACGACCCGGCAGGCCTTAAGTCCACCCTCAGCATCCGCACCAAGGTCCTGCCTGATCCCAACCGGAACAACCCGCCGGAGCTCCTGGGCGCAACCGTGGACGTGCCGAAGGGTGACGCCGCAACTGCGGACTTGGGCAAATTGACCTCGGACCCCGACCGGGACGACGTCGAAAAGATGAAGTACGAGCTGGTGGGCGGATCGCCTGCCGGTTTCAACGCAAGCATTGACGGCAAGACCCTCAAAGTATCGGCAGCCGATTCGAGCGGCACCGGAACCACCGCGGCCGTCCAGGTCAAGGCCAGGGACCCGCGCGGGCTTGAAGCAGTGGCCACGTACCAGCTGTCAGTTACCGCATCCAACCGGCCCAAACCAGTGGCCAATGACGATGTCCAGGACAACGCTGCCGCCGGCAAGCCCGTGACGGTCAATGTCCTGGCCAACGACGCCAACCCCTTCCCGGAAACGCCGCTGAAGATCATCGCGGCCGGGGCGGAAACCGGCAGCGGCAACGTTGACGTCAACGGTGACGCCGTGACGATCACCCCGGCGCCGGGCTTCACCGGGACCATGGTGGTGTCCTACACGGTGGCCGACAGGACAGGGGATTCCTCCCGGCAGGCGACGGCCCGCGTCCGGCTCACCGTCAAGGACAAGCCGCAGGCGCCCGCCACCCCGCAGGCGCAAAGCGTGGGGGACCGGACAGCACTCCTGAACTGGACGGCGCCGGCGGACCGGGGCTCCCCGATCACCAAGTACACCGTGTACGGCGAGGGCGGGTTCCAGCAGGACTGCCCCGCCAACACCTGCACCCTTGACGGACTGGTCAACAACACCAAGTACCACTTCCAGGTCACCGCCACCAACGAGTTCGGCGAGTCCGACCGGTCCCCGGCCTCGGCCGAGGTCCGTCCCGACGTCAAGCCCGACACCCCGCTGGCGCCCTCGCTGAAGTTCGGCGACAAGGAGCTGTCCATCAACTGGACCGCCCCGGCCAGCAAGGGTTCCCCGGTGAAGTCCTACGACCTGGAGATCTCGCCGCCGCCGGCAGGGCAGAACGCCCAGATCCAGAACCTGACGGCTGTCAGCTACGTCTGGAAGGGCCTGCAGAACGGCGTCTCCTACAAGGTCCGGGTCCTGGCCCGCAACGATGCCAAGGAACCGTCCGAGTGGAGCCCGTACTCGGCTGCCGAAGTGCCGGCCGGCGTCCCCGCAGCCCCGGCGGCGCCGACCGCTGCCCAGGCATCCTCGGTTGGCAGCCAAAGCCAGATGAAGGTGACCTGGACGGCGCCGAACAACAACGGCGACGCCGTGTCCGCATACACCCTGACCACGCTTCGCGGCGGTACTGTGGTCAACACCCAGCAGGTGGCGGGTACGTCCCAGAACGTGACGGTGGACAACTCGGAAACCAACTACACGTTCACGGTTTCCGCCACCAACAAGGCGGGCACCAGTGCAACCAGTGCCCAATCGGCGGCAATCCGTGCCGTGGGCAAGCCAGGAACCGTGGCTGCCCCCACGGCAGCCCTGGTGGACACGGACGGCAACGGCGGCAAGATCGACGTCCGCTTCACCGTGTTGACGGAAGCGCAGAGGAACGGGTCCGCCCCGGCCGAAATTACCTACCAGTACAGGCTCACGTCAGGAGGCGGCTCCGGAACCATCCCGGCCGGAGGAGGCGTGGTGGCAGCCCCCAACGGCACTAACACTGCAGTTGTGGTGTTGGCCGTGTCGTCCCGCAGTACCGTTGCCGGCGATGCCAGCGCCCCGTCCAACTCCGTCAACCCGTACGGCCTGGCGGATGCTCCCGTGGTGACAGGGGCCAGCAAGCCCCAGGGGGAACGGTCGGTTTCCTGGACCTGGACCCAGCCCAGCGGCAATGGCCGGCCCGTGACCGGCTACCAGTACAGCCTCGACGGCGGTGCCTGGACGAATATCGATGCGCGATCCTTCTCCACGGGTGCCGGCTACAGCGAAACCCATACCCTCCGGGTGCGGGCCGTCAGCGCCGGTCAGCCGGGCCGGATCGGCAGCGACACGTCACGCAGCGGTTCAGAGCCACCGCCTCCGCAACCCACCTCGTGGACCATCACCGCCACACCGGTCCGCAGCTGCACCGAGCCCGGTTACGGCGTGGACAGCTTCCGCGCCGGCAACCCGTCCAGCTGCGTCAGCCCCGGCAAGTGGCTGCCCGAAAACACCCCGTCCGAGTCGGATTTCTATGTGGTCTGGTACAAGACCTCGGAGAACCCATCCGGCATCTGGTACCACCTGACCAGCGGTCCCGCCGCCGGCAACTACGTCCGTCACGACACCACCAACAGGGACGGCCAAGGCCCGCCCGCCGGCATGCCGCAGCGCTAGCCCGTTACTGCTTTCCCCCTACTCATCAAGCAAAGGATTGACCATGACCATGACCACCGAGCAGGCCGCCTGGTTTGCCGACACGTTCGAGAAACTCGTTGCCAATGTGGGCCAGGCCGTCCTGGGCAAGGAACACGTCATCCGGCTGACGTTCACGGCCATGCTCGCCGAGGGCCACGTGCTGTTCGAAGACGCGCCGGGAACCGGCAAGACGTCCCTCGCCCGGGCCCTCGCCGCCACGGTGCAGGGCTCCAACAACCGCATCCAGTTCACTCCGGACCTGCTGCCCTCGGACGTCACCGGCGTGACCATCTATGACCAGAAAACGCAGAAGTTCGAGTTCCACAAAGGCCCGATCTTCAACAACATCGTCCTCGCCGACGAAATCAACCGTGCCTCGCCCAAGACCCAGTCCGCACTGCTCGAGGTGATGGAGGAATCCCGCGTCACGGTGGACGGCGTCACCTACGAGGCAGGGCGGCCGTTCATGGTGATGGCAACCCAAAACCCCATTGAGCAGGCCGGCACCTACCGGCTTCCCGAAGCACAGCTGGACCGCTTCCTGATCAAGACGTCCATCGGCTACCCGGACCACGCCTCCACCGTGCGCCTCCTGGGCGGGTCCAACCTCAAGGACCGTTCCAAGGAACTGTCGGCCGTCATCACCACGCAGGCCGTCGCTGACATGGCCGACCTCGCCGCCACGGCGCATGTGGACACGGCCGTCCTTGAATACATTTCCCGGTTGTGTGAAGAAACCCGCAACGCCCCCGAGACCCGCCTCGGCGTCTCGGTCCGCGGCGCGCTGGCGATGGTGCGTGCCGCCAAGGTCTGGGCCGCCTCGCAGGGACGGAACTTCGTCCTCCCGGACGACATCAAGGAACTAGCTGCCGTGGTGTGGACGCACCGTTTTGTGATGGACCCGGAAGCGGAATTCTCCGGAGCCACAGCCGGGGCTGTGCTGACCCGTATCCTCGCGGACGTCGCCGCCCCGCAGCAGCGCACCAACGCCTGACCGCCGCCACCCCCGCGAAAAATAATCCAGCGCAACATAACGAAGGCACACATATGTCCAGCGGCACCCCGTTGATCCGTCTCACGGAGCGTCTCAAGCAACCCTTCGCCAGGAACGGCCAGCCCACCCGGCTGCACCCGGCCGCCGTCTGGGCCGAAGCGAGCAGCACGGCCGTCCTGGCACTGGCACCAGCGTGGCGGGCGGTCCGCGGCGCCTGGCTGAAGTACGCCTGGCCGGTCCTGTCAGTGGTCAGCGTCCTGGGCTGGTCCGTGCTTGCCGCTTCCATCCTGCTTTGGGCAACAGGCCAGGCCTTCGGCTGGCAGGAGGCCAAGGCAGCTGCCATTGCAGCCTTCGTCATGCTCCTGGTTGCGGTGGGCTTCATCCTGGGCCGATCCTCCTACGGAGTGGTGCTGGACCTCGCCCGCACACGGGTGGCCGTTGGGGACAGCGCCGTGGGCAGCATCGCCGTGTCCAACACGTCAGCCCGTCCTTTGCTGCCGGCGGCACTGGAACTGCCGGTGGGCAATGCCACGGCGGTGTTCCACCTGCCCCGGATGAAACCCCAGCAGGTCCACGAGGACCTGTTCACCATTCCAACGGCCCGCCGCGCCGTGATCGTGGTGGGGCCCGTGCGGTCCGTCCGGGCCGACCCGCTGCACCTCCTGCGCCGGCAGGTCCGGTGGACCGAACCGGAAGACCTCTTCGTCCACCCCCGCACCGTTGCCCTCGCCGGTTCCGCAGCCGGATTCATCCGCGACCTGGAAGGCATGCCCACCACGGACCTGTCCAGCGCCGACGTGTCCTTCCACGCCCTGCGCGACTACGTCCCGGGCGATGACCGGCGGCACATCCACTGGAAGACCACCGCGCGGACCAACAAGCTGATGGTGCGCCAGTTTGAGGAAACCCGCCGCGCCCACCTTGCCATCTCCTTGTCCATCAACACTGATGAGTATGCCTCCGAGACCGAATTCGAGATGGCCATCTCGGCGGCAGCGTCGATCGGCCGCCAGGCCATCCGTGAACAGCGGGAACTGGATATCCTCACCCAAAAAGGCCCGCTGCGCTGTGAAACCGGCCGCAACATGCTGGATGACATGACCAGGATTGTCGGCACTTCCATGCGCCGCACCGCCGTCGACGTCGCCAGGACCCTGGCGGACACTGTCCCCAACGCCTCCGTCATTTTCTTCGTGGTGGGCAGCAACGTGACCGCCACGCAGCTCCGTTCCGCGGCGGTGTCTGTACCGCCCGGCGTGCGCAGCCTCGCCGTGAGGATCGAGGCGGGGGCCGCCCCCACCAGGGCCAACATCGCAGACCTGACGGTGCTGACGCTTGGTGACCTGGCCGACCTTGCCATCGTGCTGAGAAAGGCGGCAGCATGAGCTCCGCACCGGGCCAGGGCCCGCGCATGACCTCCCGCCGCGCTGCGTCAAGGAACCAGCAGGGCTCGCCGTTCGACGACGGCCAGCCGCGCTGGCATTTCGCGCTCGACGCCGGCGCCCTGACAGTCCTGCTGGGACTGGGCCTGCTCGGCTTCGGGCTGAGCTTCGGCGGCGATCCCTACTACCTCTTGTCCGGCTTTGGCGGGATTATCCTCGGCCTGGCCATCGGCGTCGTCAATGCCCACCTCCGCCTGGGCCTGCTGATCACCACAGCCCTCGCCCTGGGCGCCTACCTGGTGTTCGGCACGCTGCTGGCGGTCCCTGACTCGGCCATCGCGGGGTTTGTTCCCACCCTGGACTCGCTGCGGATCCTGCTGCTGGGCATCGTCTTCGCGTGGAAGGACATGCTCACGGTCGGCGTGCCGGTTGGAACGGCCGGCGGCGTGCTCATCGTCCCCTTCCTCAGCTCGATGATCACCGCGCTGATCACTGCGATCCTGACCTGGCGCGCCAGGAGCCCCTACTTTCCGCTCCTTCCCGTGCTGGTCCTGTTCGTCACGGGCATCGCGTTCAGCACCAACGCAGCGTTCCTCACGCTCGAACGCGGCATCGGCCTCACGGTCCTGGGCATCGCGTGGGCAACGTTCCGCCGGGACGCCCTGCGGCGGAACAGCACCCGCAAGGTCTCGGTGAACAACCCGCAGACCGATTCCTCCACCGCCCGCCGTGCCAAGGTACGGCGGCTGGGAATGGCCGCGGGCGTCATCGCCGTCAGCGTCGCCGTCACCGCACTGTCCGCCCCGCTGGTCACCGCCGGCAACGACCGGAAAGTCCTGCGGAATGTGGTGGTCCCGCCGTTCGACCCCAAGGACTACATCACTCCGCTGGCCAGCTTCCGGACCTTCGTCAAGGACAAGAAGGACGACACCCTGTTCGTCGTCAAGGGCCTCCCTCGCGATGCCCGGGTGCGCCTGGGGGCGCTGGACGCCTTCAACGGCACCAACTACAACATGGACCCCAACGGATCGGGCAACTTCAGCAAGGTGGGCGATACCGAATCCATCAACACGCTGGCCGACACCTCCGGGACCGTGCCCACCAACGACTACGCCATCAACATCACCATCGAGGACTACCAGGGCTTCTTTGTTCCGGGCGGGCGCAAAACCACCGGCCTCAGCTTTGACCAGGGTGCCTCCGCCGCAGCCTCCGGCCTCTACTTCAACTCAGGCACGGACACCGCCGTCACCACCAACGGGCTGTCCCGCGGCGATTCCTACAGCGTGCAGGTGTCCGACCCCGTCAAGCTGGAACACGGGCAGCTCACCCAGTACGACTTCGCCAAAATCACCCTGCCGGACGCCCTCGAGGTGCCGCCTGTCGTGGCGTCCCAGGCCAACGATCTGTCTGCAGATGCGCCCACCGCGATTGACCGGGTCCGCCAGATCGAAGCGCACTTCCAGAAGACCGGCGCCTTCAGCAACGGCCTGGTCAGTGAAGGCCAGCTGCCCAGCGTCTCCGGGCATGGTGCCGCCCGGATCCGAAACCTGCTGACGGCGAAACAGATGCTTGGTGACGATGAGCAATACGCCGTCGCCATGTCCCTGATGCTCCGCCACCTGGGCATTCCGTCCCGCGTGGTGATGGGCTTCTACCCTGATCCCACCAGCCCCGAAAACGGTGCGGGCGAGGTCAAGATCACCGGCAAGAACGTCCATGCCTGGGTGGAAGTGGCCTTCGAACGCGTGGGCTGGGTCAGCTTCGACCCCACCCCGCCGAAGGACAACGTTCCCATCCCGCCGGACCCGGAAAACAAGTCCAAGCCCAAGCCCCAGGTGCTGCAGCCGCCGCCCCCGCCGCAGGAGCCCGCGGACCTTCCGCCGGACTCCTCGCCCGATGCGCTGGACGCCGACCAGAAGAAGAACAATCCCTGGCTGTTCTGGGGTGCCCTGCTGGGCGCGCTGGGCGTCGCCCTGATCCCGCTGTCCATCCTTGCGTTGCCGCTGCTGCTGATTGCCCTGCTGAAATCACGACGCCGGAAGTCGCGTTTCAGCGCCGGCCACCCTGCGCAGCGGGTCGGCGGAGGCTGGAGCGAGGTGGTGAGCCTTGCCACCGACCTGGGCGCCGCCGTTGATACCCGTGCCACGCGCCGGGAAAGCGCCGCGGTCCTGGCCGAGGCGTTCCCCGCCAGCAAGGAAACAACCACCCTGCTGGCACGACGGGCCGACGCATCGATCTTTGGTGCCGGCCAGCCCACCGAGGACGAGGTCCGGGAGTACTGGACCATTGTGGACAGCTCCCTGACCGAGATGACCGCAACGATGGGATTCTGGCGCCGGCAACAGGCGAGGTTCTCCCCGCGTTCCCTCCTTGCCGATGCCCGCACGGTCCTCAACCTGCGGGGTTCACGCCTGGCGTTGCCGGCCCTGCCGTCCATCACGTTGCCCGGGCGGCGCCGTGCCGCGGCAGGACCGGGGCCGGGGCAGGAGCCGGCTGACGGTCCTGCACCGCAGGCCCCGCCGGCCGGACAGCCAGGCACAGAACAGCCAGGCACAGAACAGCCGGGCACAGGACAACCGCCCACAACAGCACCTCCCACGCAAGGACCCATGACGCAGTGACCTCCGACGCCGAACGTTGCCCGCGATGCCAGCAACTGATCCGCACGGGGGCGGCTTTCTGTACGGCCTGTGGTGCGCCCCTGCCCAACCGGTCGGCGCGGAGCACCAGCAACCTGGACCGCAGGCCGAACCACGGCGTGGACTCCCGTACCGGCCTGCCCGCCGCGCACGGGCCGGCGATTCCCGGTACTATCCCGGTAGTACAAACGCCCCCGGCCCATCACGCCGCGGGCATCGCGGGCACGGGGCAGGGGAGTTCCGGCGGTTCCACTGCCCAGGTGGGTGCCGCTCCAGGGGGAGGAACGGGAATGGCAACAAACCTTCAACTTGTTCCGGCCACGGCGGGCAAGCGGCTCGGTGCCGCCGTCATTGACTGGCTGCCGCCGCTCGCAGTGCTGGTGGTGACGTTCGCCATTGGTTTTGCGGGGATCACCCGTACCCGAAACGGCGGGTTTATCACCTACGACACAGCGTCCCTGGTGCTGTTCGGCAGCATCGGACTGGGGCTCACCCTCGTCTACACCTTCGTGGTGATGGGAATCGAAGCCCGGACCGGCAAGACTCCGGGAACCCTGTTGATGGGCATCCGCAGCGCCGATAACGACGGCTACGCCCCCGGTGCAGGTGCCGTCTTCCTGCGTGGCCTGGTCACGGGTGCCGGCATCCTGCTGGCGCTGCTCGCGGCGATCCTGGTGGTGGTCTTCCAATGGTTCGGTCCCGCCCTGTTCATCCTCACGCCGCTGATGCTGGTGGGCGCGGCCTGGGCCGTGCTGGTGGTGGTGTCCAACCGCTGGGACAAGAACGGCCGGCTTCGGGGCTGGCACGATGCCGCTGCCAAGACGCTTGTCTTTGACGTAAAGGCCGGCCGCGACCCCATCACCACCGGCGGCATCCAGGGGCCCTACAGTTTCGCGCCGCTGGACCTGCCGCCCGTGCAGCAGGTGCTGTCGCCGGTGGCCGGTGCCAAAGCTCCCACGGTCATCAATGCCCAGGGTCCGGTAAGCCCGGGCCAGGCGCCGGCGGCCACCACGCAGGCGCCGGGCGTTACGCTGCCCTCCCAGACGATGCCGTACACCGCCCCGGCGTCCTTTGTGCCGCCTTCCGGCACGGGGTTGGAAGCGGCTCCGGCTGCCCTACAGGCACCGGACCCGCAGCAGGTCCGGGCGTACCACCCGGACGACGACGTCGAGCGCACGCAGGTGCGGCCGGGAACCGGCGGCCCTGCTCCCGTTGCCGTCCTGAGAATCCGGCTCGACGACGGCCGCGACTTCCAGCTGGACCGCAGCGTGCTGGTGGGCCGCAACCCTGTGGGCCAGGCCGGTGAACAGCACGCGCAGTTGCTGGCCGTTGACGATCCCGGCCGCTCCATCTCGAAGACCCACCTGCACCTGCTCACGGACGGCGCAGGAATCTGGGTGACCGACCGGAATTCGACCAACGGCAGCGCCGTGACCACCCCAGACGGACTCCGCACAGCACTTGTGCCGGGTGTCCCCACCTTTGTTACCCCGGGATCCAGTGTTCATTTTGGAGACCGAACCTTTTACCTAGGACAGGCATGAACCAACAGCCCGCCAGCGTTCCCTCCACCATGCAGCCGGGGCCGGGCCTCAGCCTGACCTGCGGTTACGGAACCGACCGGGGCCTCCGCCGGGAGCTGAACGAGGATTCCTACATTGCTTCCGATCCCGTTTTCGCAGTGGCGGACGGCATGGGCGGCCACGAGGCCGGCGAGGTGGCCAGCGGACTGTGCGTCCGCGCCCTGGCCGCCATGCCCCAGCTCACCACCGGAGAGCGGACCGCCACGGCAGCGGTCCTCCAGCAATACCTGGTCCGGGCGGACAACTCTATCCGGGAAGCCACCGGCGCCCGCGCCGGCACCACCCTGAGCGGTGCCGTAATCGTGGAGCAGATGGGCGTGCCCTACTGGCTGGTCATGAACATCGGCGACTCCCGCACCTACCGCCTCAGCCAGGGCCGGTTCGAACAGATCAGTGTTGACCACTCCGAAGTCCAGGAACTCGTGGACGCCGGCGAGATCACCCCCCAGCAGGCCACTGTGCACCCCCGGCGCCACGTGGTCACGCGGGCCCTGGGCACGGGAGACGAGACGGAGGCCGACTACTGGCTTCTTCCCGTTGAGGAAGGGGACCGCATCCTGGTGTGTTCCGACGGGCTCACCTCAGAACTGACCGATGAACATATCTTCCGGATCCTCAGCACAGTGGGCCAGCCGCAGGACGCCGTGGATGCCCTCATCCAGGCCGCACTGCGCAACGGCGGAAGGGACAACGTCACGGTGATCGTAGTGGACGCCCGCAACGTCCTGAACGACGCCGGCGCGGCCACCACCGCGCCGCGGCCCGACTCCTCCGCGGAAGACGAAGTGACGCTGCCCCGCTCGCAGGCCGTGCAGTCGGCCACCCAGCCGCTGCCTCAGCAGGACGCAGGGGAGGACGACGCAGGGCAGCGCACGGGGCAGACGGTGGACCAGGGTGCTGAAACGAACAACGGCCAGGGCCCGGGAACGAAGAATGAACAGGGCAGCGACGACAACGGGGAGCCCGACCATGGCCGGCATTAGTTACGTACCGGGCAGCTGGCTGGGCATCGTCCGTTCCCGGACCGCCGTCCTCCTCGGCCCGGACACACCGCCCGCCCTTGCCGATGTGCTCTGGAGCCTGCTGGCGGACACACCCGAGGTCCACGAAGTACTGCATGCCGTCACCAGCAGCTCCGGCGGCTCCCTGGCGAGCATCCCGTCTTTCGGCATCCTCGACTTCACCGGGCCCCTGCGGGTGTTCCTGCGGGGGGAACTGGAGCTCACCGTCGCGTTGCCGAACGGCACAGTGGAGCTCAACGGCCGGGACGTTACTACCTGGAACGAACGCCGCTTCGACATGCCGGGACAGTGCACACTCACCATTCCGGACGCTGCTTCCGAGGGGCACCGGGAACTTCCGCTGGGGGAGGGGGCGGTCCTGTTGCAGTCCCTGACCCTTGCGCTGGCTACGGGACAAGCAGGAGCCGGCTCAGTGCAGGCGACAGTCGGCGCCGCTGCACTTCAGGGAGTGGTTGACGCCGAAACCGCCATCGAAGGGCACCTGGAAGTTGAAGCCGAAGCGGATGTTCTGGAAATGACGGTGTCGCCGGAGCACGGGGTGTCAGCGGAAACAGTGCTCGAGGTTATCGACGACGAGGCGGACCACAACGATCCGGACCACAACGAAACGGACCACGACGATGCGGGCTTCGGCGGGCAGCCGGAGATGGAAGGCCATGCGGGGCACGCCCCGGTTTCCCCAATTCCGCAGGTATCCGTCACGCCGCTCGACGCTTCTCAACCAGGGACCGCGGAGGCAGGCAGCACACCTGGCGGGGCGGGGTCTGCACAGGCTGAAACTATGGCGGCCAGTGACCTCACGGGTTCCTATGACCATTTGTGGGAGCGCACGGTGATACGGAACATCGAAGATGCGGCCGTGCGGGAAGACGCGGAGGCGGACGAGGCTGCGCAGGCCTCTTCCCGGGCCCCGGCCGAGGTCGCCGCCCAAGCCCCGGCCCTGGAGCCGGGGGCCCAGCGGGCGGCGCTTGAACCCGCCGACGAGGGGGAGGTGCCGGGCGTGCCCGCCACCAGCGGGGACTCCGCAAGCGCGTCGGGCTCCGGTCCGCTTGATGGCCCCGGGCACCGGCCCGGAGCCGGCGACGGGTCCGAGTCAGCAGCACGCCCGGCCCAGGCCGGGACCCTCATCGATTCCGTACCCTGGCGGACCGGAAACCCAGTCTCCGGCCAGGCGCAGGCGCAGGCGCAGGTGGGGGCGCACATCACCGCAACCCCAATCGCCGCGGCGCACATCGCCGCGCCTCCAGCGCCGCCAACCACGCCAACCACGCCAACCCCGCCAACCCCGGGAACACCGCCGTCGGCCGTGCCGGCACCCGTGGCGGGAACAACGCCGCCGGAAGGGACTGGCTGGCAAGGAGGGGCGCGTCCACAGGCCGCACTGGACTTTGACGGTGACCACGACGGCCAGACCGTGATGAAGGGCAGCCTCGCCGGTATGGTGTCCCATCCCGCCCCGGCCGTCTCCGCGGATCCCGCCGCAGGGCCCACTGTGCTGGCCCGGGTCTGTGCCCAGGGCCACGCGAACCCGCCCACCCGTGCCCAATGCGCAGCATGCGGAGAGGCGCTGTTGCCTGACGCCGTCCAGGTGGCCCGTCCCAGGCTGGGCCGGATGCGCCTGTCCACCGGCGAGCTGCTGGATCTGGACCAGTCCCTGGTCATCGGCCGGCAGCCGTCCGTATCCCGCGTGCAGGGCGGCGTTATGCCGCGCCTGGTCCAGGTGGCGAGTCCCGGCGGCGACATCTCCCGTTCCCATGTTGAAGTCCGGCTGGAAGGCTGGCACGTCATGCTCTGCGACCTGAAGGCCACCAACGGCACCGTCCTGGTGCGGGACGGCCAGCCGCCGCGCCGGCTGGCCCAGAACGAGATGGCCATCCTGCTGGACGGCGACATCGCCGAACTGGGAGACAACATCTCGCTGCGTTTTGAGGAGATTCTTTGAGTTCCAAACGGCCTGTAGCGCCGCCACCCCACATCCCGGGGTTCACGTACATCAGCCTGCTCGGCTCCGGCGGGTTCTCCGACGTCTACCTGTATGAGCAGGACCGGCCCCGGCGGAAAGTCGCCGTCAAGGTGCTGCTTTCGGACCTGAAGACCGAGGGCGCCCGCCGCCGCTTCGAGTCCGAGGCCAACCTGATGGCGCAGCTGTCCTCGCACCCCTACATCGTCACGATCTATGAAGCGGAAGTGACCGACGCCGGGCACTCCTACCTGGCCATGGAATACTGCTCCCGGCCAAGCCTTGACGTCCGGTACCGCCGTCAGCGCTTCAGCGTGGACGAGGTCCTGGCCGTCGGCATCCAGGTGGCGTCCGCCGTCGAAACAGCCCACCGCGCAGGCATTGCCCACCGCGACATCAAGCCCGCCAACATCCTGGTGACCGACTACAACCGCCCGGCGCTCACCGACTTCGGAATCTCCGGCACACTGGCCGGCGACTCCGACGACGACTCCGGCATGTCCATCCCGTGGTCGCCGCCCGAGCAGTTCAGGGACGGCAGCGTGGACGGCGTGATGGTGGACGTCTGGGCCCTCGGCGCGACGCTCTACACGCTCCTCGCCGGCCGGTCGCCGTTCGTGATGCCCGGTGCCGACAATTCACAGCGTGAGCTGATCAACCGGATCAGCACCATGGCCCTGCCCCGGCTGGGCCGCGCCGACGTGCCCGAGTCCCTGGAACTGGCGCTGTCCACGGCCATGGCCAAGTCCCCGCAGTCCCGCTACTCGTCCGCGCACGCCTTCGCCCTTGCCCTGCAGCGAATCCAGGCCGAGCTCAACCTCTCCGTCACGCCCTTCGAGGTGCTGGAGGAACCGCACCAGGAGGACAGCCACCCGGACGACGGCTTCGAGGAGACCCGTGTCCGGAGCATCGCCGCCATCGATCCGGAGCGGACAGGCAGCGCGCCCACCTTTCCGGCACGCACGTGGCCCCAGGACACAAGCAAGGGAGGCAACAACCGGGGAACCGGCGGCCCCGGAAGCGCCGCACCGCCGTCGCGCCTTCCCGCAGCAGGGGCGTTGCCCGCGTCCCCGGCGGCGCCCGCCCCGCAGGTCCCCGCCGGCCTCCCGGGCCAGGACGTTAGGCACGACGGCGGCCCGCAGGAATGGGCCCAGGCTACGGTCCTGCGCGGCACCGCGGGGAGCGCGCATCCCAATGACGGCGGGCCCGTGCACGCCGCTGATGCTTCCTATACCGGCGCCGCTGACACCACTGTCCACCGGCCGGCAAGGGTGGACGAACCAGCCGTGGCGCCCGTCAGGGACCACGGCAAGCGCAACCTCTGGCTCGCCCTGTCCGGGGGCACACTGCTGGCGCTCGCCGCCGTCGTGGGCCTGGTGGTGGCAAACGCCGCCCCGCACACGCCCGAAGCAGTTAAGACCCAGCAGGTAAACAATCCGCCCGCCGATGCCCTCGACAACGGCACCGTTCCCGACGTCGAAGGCCTTGCCGCAGCGCGGACGTCCCACGACCGGAACATCATCGAATTCTCCTGGACAAACCCGCAGCCGCAGGAGGATGACACGTACAAGTACCGGACCAAGTCGGCGAAAGCGGACGGCGAGTATGAAACCGTACTCACGGAGAGTACCTTCGTCTCCGGTTTTCTCGAGCCGCCCATCTGCGTTCAGGTGATCCTGGTACGGGCCGACGGCAGTGCTTCTCCGGGGGGCCCGGACTCCATTGCCTGCCTGGAGGATTAGCCGGCGCATGACACACGCACATTGCCCACTGAGGAGGCATAGAGCATGGGGGATCTAGCAATAGATTTCTGTGGTGAATGGTACGAGCCGTCGGACGAGGACGTCTTCAACATCGGCCGTGAAGGCGACCTGGAGGTGGACGACAACCCGTATCTGCACCGGCAGTTCCTGCAGGTGGCCCGCTACGACGGCATCTGGTGGCTGAGCAACGTGGGCAGCATGCTGTCCGCCACCGTGGCCGACGCCTCGGGCGGCATGCAGGCCTGGCTCTCGCCCGGCGCCCGGATCCCGCTGGTGTTCAGCCACACCAACATCATTTTCACGGCCGGTCCCACAACGTACGAGTTTGCGGTGCACCTGAAGACCCCTTCCTTCCGCCAGGAGGCGCGCGACGGCGACAGCAACGGCGACACCACCATCGGCCCGGTGGTGTTCACCGATTCGCAGAAGGCGCTCATTGTGGCGCTTGCCGAGCCGATGCTCCGCCGGGAAGGGACGGGGTTCAGCGCCATTCCCTCCTCAGCCGCGGCGGCCAAGACCCTTGGCTGGGCCCTGACCCGCTTCAACCGGAAACTGGACAACGTCTGCGACAAACTGGACCGCGTGGGCGTGGTGGGGCTGCGCGGCGGCGGCGGCAAGCTCGCCACCAACCGCCGGGCACGGCTCGTGGAACACGCCGTCACCTCACACCTGGTGACACCGGACGACCTCCACCTCCTCGAGAAGATGAGGGGCGTGGACGAAGGATGAGGATCCGGCTGACACTCCGCAGGGAACCCGCCGAAGCCAAGGACCTGGCCGTGACCGTGGACGGCCTGGCCACGGTGGCTGACATCGCCGCCGTGCTCTGGGCTGCGGACCCGGACCGCAAGGGCACCCCTGCGCCGGAGAACCTTTCCCTGCGCATCGATGAGGCCTTCGTGGGCGCCGGCATCAGCGGGAACGTCCTGACCCGCACCGACAACCTCCTCGAGTCCGGCCTCCGCCCGGGCTCGGTGGTATCGCTGGCCCAGGTGAGCGAACAGTTCCATGTTCCCGGCGCCAGCCGCGGGCCGGCCGCCGCCACCCTCCGTGTACTGTCCGGGCCCGACGTCGGACGGGAATTTTCCCTGCCCACCGGCACCAGCTACATCGGCCGGGACCGGGACGTCGACATCCGGCTCACTGACCCCCTGACCTCCAAGCGCCATGCCCGCATCACCGTGGGCGAAAGCGTGGAGATCGTGGACACGAACTCGGCCAACGGGCTCCTGATGGACGGCCTTCCCGTTACCCGCGCCACCTTGAACTCCTCGGACACGGTCACCCTGGGCGACACCACCGTGACGGTGGTTCCGCTGGGGCACAACCATGCGGCAGCCCCGACGTCGCCCCTTGTGGACTTCAACCGGTCACCCCGCGTGGTGCCCCGGTTCGAGGAGCCCAAGCGGGTGGTTCCGGCCGGGCCCAAACGTCCCGATGACCAGCCTTTCCCCTACATCATGCTGATCACCCCGCTGATGATGGGTGCCGTCATTTTCGCCGTCACGCGCAACGCGCTGTCGATGGTGTTCATGCTGATGATGCCGCTGTTCGTGGTGGGCCATTATGTGGACCAAAAGATGCGGAGCAGGCGCCAGCAGAAGGAAGCACTCAAGCAGTTCCGGGCCTCCATGGCGGCCTTCCGGCAGGACCTCACCGAAGCCCAGCAGGTGGAGCGTGCTGTCCGCCTGCAGGAAGCACCGTCGGTCAGTGACACCGTTGATGCCATCTACAAGCTCGGACCGCTGCTCTGGACCCACCGCCCGGAGCACGAGTTCTTCCTGGGCCTGCGGTTCGGGCTGGGGACGGCGCCGTCGCGCATCCAGCTGGAAGAACCGTCCAGCAACGACACCGAAGTCCAGTACACCCGCGAAATCCAGGACTGCCTGAAGCAGTTCCGGGACATCGAAGGCGTGCCCGTGGTCTCGCAGTTCCGTACCTCCGGTTCCCTCGGCCTGGCTGGCGCGCGCGGCCTGGTGGACGACGTTGCCCGCGGCATGGTGCTCCAGCTTGTGGGGCTGCATTCGCCAGCGGAGGTGGTCCTCACCGCCATCACCTCGGCGCAATCGCGGGAGCGCTGGAACTGGCTGCAGTGGCTGCCGCACGTCGGCTCCGGCCACAGCCCCCTCTCCGGCGACCACCTCGCCGCCGGATCAGCCGGCGGCTCCTCACTCGTGGCCCGCCTCGAGGACCTGCTCGACGCGCGGGAGGCCGCCGCCAGACGGTCCGCCCCGGACCTGCGTCCCGCTGTGGACCCCGCCAAGCATGAGATTGAAGCGCCGGTGCTGCCATCTGTGCTGGTCATCGTGGAGGACGACGCGCCCGTGGACCGCGGACGCCTCACCAGGCTTGCCGAACGCGGACCCGACTCCGGCGTCCACGTCATGTGGGTGGCCACTGACGTCCAGGCCCTGCCGGCAGCCTGCCGGGACTTTATGGTGGTGGACGGCGATCACGGCACCACCACCGGCCAGGTACGCCTGGGCCGCCACACCTACCCGGTCAGCTGCGAGAGCGTGGACGCCGAACTCGCCGGCCAGCTGGCACGGATGCTCGCCCCCGTGGTTGATGTGGGCAAGCCGGTGAACGACGACTCGGACCTGCCCCGCGCGGTCTCCTATGCAACGCTGATCGGCAAGGACTTCCTGGACAACCCCCAGGCAGTGGCCGAACGCTGGACGGAAAACAACTCCGTCCACGCCACCGCTGTGCCCAACCGGAAGGACAACGGCACCCTCCGCGCCCTGGTGGGGTCCAAGGGCATCGAGCCGCTGTACCTGGACCTGAAGAACGAGGGCCCGCACGCCCTGGTGGGCGGCACCACCGGCGCCGGCAAGTCCGAGTTCCTGCAGTCCTGGGTGATGGGGATGGCGGCTGCCTACAGCCCGGACCGCGTCAGCTTCCTGTTCGTGGACTACAAGGGCGGCGCCGCCTTCGCCGACTGCATCAACCTTCCGCACACGGTAGGCCTGGTCACCGACCTCTCGCCGCACCTGGTGCGCCGCGCCCTGACGTCGCTCCGGGCTGAGCTCCACTACCGCGAGCATCTGCTGAACCGAAAGAAGGCGAAGGACCTGCTGGCGCTGCAGCGCGAAGCCGACCGCGAGGCACCGCCCTACCTCATCATCATCGTGGACGAATTCGCGGCCCTCGCCAGCGAGGTCCCCGAGTTCGTGGACGGCGTGGTGGACGTTGCTGCCCGCGGCCGGTCCCTGGGCCTGCACCTCATCCTGGCCACCCAGCGGCCTGCCGGCGTGATCAAGGACAACCTCCGCGCCAACACCAACCTCCGGGTGGCCCTGCGCATGGCGGACGAGGAAGACGCCACCGACATCCTGGGCGTGCCCGACGCCGCCTACTTCGACCCGGGCATTCCCGGGCGCGGGGCCGCGAAGACCGGCCCGGGCCGCATCCAGGGGTTCCAGACCGGTTACGCCGGCGGCTGGACCACCGACAAACCGCAGCGTCCGCAGATCGACATCGTGGAAATGGCTTTCGGGTCAGGGCCAAGCTGGGAAGCGCCCGCCCCGAAAAAACCTGCAGTGGCCGAACCTGCCGGGCCCAACGATATCGCCAGGATGACGGCAAACATCGCGCGGGCCGCCGATGCGCTCGCCATCCGGCCGCCCCGCAAGCCATGGCTGGACGAACTGGCCAAAACCTACGATTTCTCCAGGTTGCCCAATCCCCGCACCGACGAGCAGCTCCTGCTCGGCGTGGCCGACGACCCCGTCCGGCAGGACCAGCCCACGGTGTTCTATGAGCCGGACAAGGACGGCAACATGGCCATTTACGGCACGGGCGGGTCCGGAAAATCCGCCGCCCTGCGCGGGATAGCCATCGCCGCCGCCGTCACACCCCGCGGCGGGCCCGTCCACGTCTACGGCATCGACTGCGGCTCGGCCGGCCTGCGGATGCTGGAAGAACTACCGCACGTGGGTGAAATCATCGACGGCGACGACGTCGAACGGGTGGGCCGCCTGCTGCGCCTCCTGCGCGACATCGCCGACCAGCGCTCCGCCCGCTTCGCGGAAGTCCGGGCATCCACCATCGTGGAGTACAGGAAGCTCGCCAACAGGCCCGAGGAGAAGCGCATCTTTGTCCTGGTGGACGGCATGTCAGCGTTCCGCGAGGCCTATGAGCACAGCCGGCTGTCCGGACTGTGGGACATCTTCCTCCAACTGGCAACCGACGGCCGTGCCCTGGGTATCCACCTGGTCGTGACGGGGGACCGGCCCAACGCCGTGCCTGCGTCGCTGCTCGCTTCCATCCAGCGCCGGCTGGTGCTTCGCCTGTCCTCCGATGACGACTACCTCTCCCTGGACGTGCCCCGCGACGTCCTGGGCGCCACCTCCCCGCCCGGCCGGGGACTGCTGGACGGGCTGGAAGTCCAGTTGGCCGTGCTCGGCGGAAACTCCAACCTGGCCCTGCAGGCACGCGAGGTGCACAAGCTCAGCGAAGCGATGCTGCGCCAGGGCCTGGACGCAGCGCCTGCCATCGAGCGGCTTCCGGACCAGGTGGAACTGGACGTGCTGCCGGCCGGCGGCCCGGACGTGCCGGTTATCGGCGTCGATGATGAAACCCTGCAGCCCGCGGGAATCATGGCCCGCGGTCCGCTGCTGCTGGCAGGACCTCCCGGCGCCGGCCGCACCGTGGCCCTGGTGACGCTCGCCTACGCCCTGCGCCGGTCCAACCCCGAAACCGAGCTGATCTACCTCGGTGCCCGGCGCTCAGCGGTGGCCTCGTTGCCGTTGTGGAACCGCTCCGTCGTGGGACCCGATGACCTGGCGGAGGTGGTGCAGGACCTGGTGGCGCATTCCTCCGGGAACCCGGGCCGGCTGGCCATCTTCATCGAAGGCCTGACGGAATACACGGATACCTTGGCAGAATCCGGCGTGGCACAACTCGTCACCGCGTCCATCAAAGCGGACCAATGGGTGGTGGGGGAGTCGGAAACCTCCACCTGGTCCTCGGCTTGGCAGCTCGCCCAGCCCTTCAAGTCCGGCCGCCGGGGCCTGCTGCTGAACCCCGGCGACATCGAGGGCGACAGCCTGTTGAATACGTCGCTGGGCCGGGTCAGCCCGGACTTCATCCCGGGCCGCGGATACGTGGTGGGCCGCGGAAAGGCGCGCAAAATCCAGGTGGCGCTGCCGCCCGAAAACCGGGACTAGGAACCGTATATCCGAAGGGCCGCACATTCGATGGATTTGCGGCCCTCCGGCGTGTTGTAGAAGACTGCAGGGACACCAGAAAGCCGCAGACGGGGGACTGCGCGCGTCGAAAGGTATCCATGACCGCGTCCTCTCCGATACTCCGCGCTGCCTCGGCAACCGCGTCAGCAGCCGTACTGGCGCTCTCGGTGACCCTTCCCGCAGGCGGAGCCGCCTTCGCTGATTCGCCCGAGCCAACAGGTTCTGCCACCACCAGCACCACCTATCCTGCGGAACCATCGGAGACCAAGACCACGGAGCGCACGGAGAAGCCCCGGGATCCCGACGATCCCCCCGGCCAGCCGGACGGCCCTGCTCCGGCGGCCCCGCAGCCCCAGCTGCCCTCCGCGCCCGCTCCCGCAGCCCCCACTGTGGTCCCCGAGCCCGCAGAACCGGCCGATGCCGACGCTCCGGACCCCGCCGCGACGTCCAGCACGCCCGAAACCGGCACCCCGGCCGGCGTCAATCCCTCCACGGCTGGACCGTCGTCGGAATCAAACTGGAACCAGCCCGTCACCCGCTCAGCCAAGGCTACCCAGGCCGCCGCCATGAGCCGTCCCGGCAGCGAAGGCCCGGGCGGACCCAACCTGCCGGCCATCGCGGCCGGCGTCCTCCTGGTGGGCCTCGGCGGAGGCGTCTTTACCTGGTGGGGCAGGAACCGCCTCCGCGCGCACTGACCCCGCACTCCGGCGCGGGTAGGGCAAGATAGGTCTGTGAGCACAGGAGCAGGCCCCGCAGAAAAGACAGCCACCCGGACCACCGCCCCCGATGGTCCGGACGCCATCCCTTCCGAGTCCGTCCGGGAGGAGTACGAAAACCTGGCGGATCTCGTCCGGAAGTACCGGTTCGCGTACTACCAGGAAGACGCCCCCCTGGTATCGGATGCCGAATTCGACACACTCTTCCGCCGCCTCGAGGAGATCGAGGCCCTGCACCCCGAACTGGTCTCCAACGACTCACCCACCCAGGAAGTGGGCGGCGAAGTCTCGGCGGCCTTCGCCGCGGTGGAGCACCTGCAGCGCATGTACAGCCTCGAGGACGTCTTCTCCCTCGGGGAACTCGAGGCATGGCTCAACAGGGCCGAGGCTAGCATCGAAAAACTTGGCGACGGCGCTGCCAAAGCCGCCTGGCTCACCGAGCTCAAGATCGACGGGCTGGCCGTCAACCTGCTGTACCGGGACGGCAAGCTGGTGCGTGCCGCCACCCGCGGAGACGGAACCACGGGCGAGGACATTACCCACAACGTGCTCACCATCAAGGAGATCCCGCAGCAACTGAACGGCGACAGTTTCCCCGCCGAAATGGAAGTCCGCGGCGAGGTGTTCATTCCCTCGCAGGCCTTCGCCGAATTCAACGAAGCACTCATCGAAGCGGGCAAGGCTCCGCTGGCGAACCCGCGCAACGCCGCAGCAGGCTCCCTGCGGCAGAAGGACCCGGCGGAGACCGCCAAGCGGCCGCTGAAGATGTTCGTCCACGGCATCGGCGCACGCGAAGGCCTCGAAGCCCGCAGCCAGTCGGAAACCTACGCCCTGCTCAAGGCCTGGGGCCTTCCCGTGAGCCCGTACTTTGAAGTGCTGGAACGCCGGGAGGACGTCCTGGCCTTCATTAAGAAGTACGGTGACCAGCGCCATAAGCTGCTCCACGAAATCGACGGCATCGTGATCAAGGTGGACGACTTCGCCACCCAGCGCGCCCTCGGCTACACCACCCGGGTACCGCGCTGGGCCGTCGCCTACAAGTACCCGCCGGAGGAAGTGCACACCAAGCTTCTGGACATCATGGTCAACGTTGGCCGCACCGGACGGGTTACGCCCTTCGGAATGATGGAACCGGTCAAGGTGGCCGGCTCCACCGTGGAGATGGCCACCCTCCACAACCAGGACGTGGTCAAGGCCAAGGGCGTGAAGATCGGCGACATCGTGGTCCTGCGGAAGGCCGGCGACGTCATCCCCGAAATCGTGGGCCCGGTCCTGAACCTTCGCGACCAGCAGGATCCGCCGGTCCGGGACTTCGTCATGCCCACCGAATGCCCGTCCTGCGGCACCCCGCTGGCCCCGGCCAAGGAGGGGGACGTGGACATCCGCTGCCCCAACGCCAAGTCCTGCCCCTCACAGCTCCGGGAGCGGGTGTTCCACCTCGCCGGCCGCGGCGCCTTCGACATTGAGGCGCTGGGCTGGGAAGCGGCCATCGCGCTGACCCAGCCGGCCGAACCGGAGGTTCCGCCGCTCACCTCGGAGGCCGCCCTCTTCGACCTTACCTCCGAAGATTTGGCCCCCGTAAAGATCCGGCGCGAGAAGCGGTCCAAGGGCGTTGGAACCGGTGAGTACGAGCTGGTGCCCTACTTCTACAGCAAGGGCACGGCGAAGTCGCCGTCGAAGCCCACCGCCACCACGGAAAAGCTGTTCAAGGAGCTGGAAAAGGCCAAGGCGCAGCCGCTGTGGCGCGTCCTGGTGGCACTGTCCATCCGGCACGTCGGTCCGCGGGCCTCCCGCGCGCTGGCCCAGGCCTTCGGCACCATGGACGCCATCCGGGCAGCGTCGGAGGAAGACCTCGCCCACGTTGACGGCGTGGGACCCACCATCGCCGCCGCACTCAAGGAATGGTTCACGGAGGACTGGCACCGGGAGATCGTGGACCGCTGGGCAGCCGCCGGCGTGCGGATGGAGGATGAGCGTGACGAGTCCATGCCGCGCACCCTTGAGGGACTCACGGTGGTGGTGACCGGCTCGCTGCCCAACTTCAGCCGGGACGAAGCCAAGGAAGCCATCCTGCTCAGGGGAGGCAAGGCCGCAGGCTCGGTCTCCAAGAACACCAGCTACCTGGTGGCCGGCGAAAGCGCCGGCACCAAACTGGACAAAGCCGAGCAGCTCGGCATTCCCGTCCTGGACGAAGACGGCTTCCGGCTCCTGCTGGAGGCCGGGCCGGCAGCATTCGCGGAAGCAGCGCCGGCAGCGGCGGATACGGCCGAAGCCGTGGAGGAGGACGCATGAGCGTCGGCGAAGGACAGCTGAATAGCGAAGCTACAACAGCAGGGCTCCTTGCCATCGCAAAGGACGCGGCAGCGGCAGGAGCGCAGGTCCTCGCCACGAGGAACAGCGACGCACTCAACGCCAGCAACAAGGGTGCGGCCGGGGACTGGGTCACGGCCTTCGATGTGGCCGCCGAGAACGCGGTGCGCGCTGTCATTGCCGCGGCCCGTCCGCGTGACAGCATCACCGGCGAGGAACACGGAACCACCCGGCCGGAGGCGTCCTCCGGGTACCGCTGGTCCATCGACCCCCTGGACGGCACCACCAACTTCATCCGGAACATCGTCTACTACGCCACGTCGGTGGCGGTGGCGGATGCCGACGGCGCCTGGCTGGCCGGCGTGGTCAACGCGCCAGCGCTGGGCCGCGTCTACTACGCCTCCCGCGGCGGGGGTGCCTGGCTGGAGGAGGGCGGTACGGTGACCCGGCTGGAAGGTCCGGTTCCCGGCCGGAAGGGGCAGATCCTCGCCACCGGCTTCAGTTATGATCCCGGCGTCCGTTCCGAGCAGGCAGCCGTCTTTGGCCAGCTGATGGCGGGCTTCGCGGACGTCCGGCGCCTTGGCTCCGCCGCCCTGGACCTGTGCCTGGTGGCAGACGGAACCCATGATGCCTTCGGGGAGCGCGGACTCAACGAGCACGATTTTTCGGCCGGTGCCCTCATCGCGGAGGAGGCCGGGTGCTGGGTGCGGCGGCCCCGGCTGGCCAGCCCGCTGGAGGGCGGACCCACCGACCAGGAGCGGCTGGACGCCTGGACCTGTGCCGCGGGCCTGGAGCTCTCCGGCAGGTTCCCGCTCTGAAAGCTGCCAAAAGGTGATAGTTCGATCACGGAAAACGCCCTTTGGGGCCAGGGGAGCGCTGGCCGCCACTACCATTGATGGGTGCATCCGCAGATAACCGTCCGTCCCGCCGTCGAATCCGATTTCGACGCCGTTGCCCGCATCACGCGTGATTCCTACCTCGCGGCGGGCTACTTCGACGACGCCGAGCACCCCTACATGCGCAAGGTCCAGGACGTCGCACAGCGCGCCGGCCAGGCCACCGTCTGGGTGGCAGAGCGGGCCGGAGCCGTGGTGGGGTCGGTGACCCTGGCCCTGGCGGGTGAGCCGTACGCGGACATCGCACTGGGCGACGAGCTGGAATTCCGCATGCTGGTGGTGGACCCGGCCGTGCAGCGCAGCGGCGCCGGCAAGGCCATGATGGCGGCCATCGTGGACCACGCCAAAGCATTGGACGGCATCAACGCCGTTTCGCTGACCACCGGAAGCACCTGGGAAAGCGCCCGCGGGCTGTACAACAAAACCGGCTTCGCCAGGGTGCCGGACCGTGACTGGTTCGTCCCCGGAACTGACATAAAGCTGCTGGTTTACCGGCTGGACCTGTAGCAGCCCTACAGTGGTGGCGACCTCATTCCAGCTCTGAAAGGCCCACCATGCGCAAAACCTTCGGCACCGGCTCCGTCTGGGAACAGACCCTCGGCTACTCCCGCGCCGTCCAGGT
Source organism: Arthrobacter sp. Cr_A7 (assembly GCF_029222765.1). Lineage (NCBI taxonomy): Bacteria > Bacillati > Actinomycetota > Actinomycetes > Micrococcales > Micrococcaceae > Arthrobacter > Arthrobacter sp. Cr_A7. The sequence goes on from NZ_JARHXQ010000277.1 coordinate 30,347, forward strand.
AGACAACACGCTCTACATTTCCGCCACCGCAGCAAGCGGCGAGGACGGCATCGTGGGCGAGGACTTCTACACCCAGACCCAGTACATCCTGCAGAAGCTGGGCAAGGTCCTGGCTGACGCCGGATTCGGGCTGGAGGACGTGGTGCAGTCCAAGCTGTACCTGACGGACATCAGCAAATGGGAAGAAGCCGGCCGGGCCCACGGGGAAGTCTTCGGTGACATCCGCCCCACCCTGTCGCTGGTACACGTGCTGCCGTTCCTGGACCCGAAGATGCTCGTCGAAATCGAGCTCGTGGCCCAGAAGAGCGCCAACTAGCCAAGGCGCGGTTCAGGACGTCGCGGGCAGGCCGTAGCGGTGCTCCGGCCTGCCCGTTGTCCCGTAGCGCAGCTGGATGTCCACGGCGCCGTCGTCAGCGAGCGAGGACAGGTACCGCTGCGCCGTTGCCCGCGATACGCCCACCCGCCCCGCCACCTCGGCGGCCGAGTACTGCTCGCCGGGAACCAGCGATTCCAGCACCGCGGCTTCCGTCGCGGAGCGCGGCCTGGCCGATGGCGTGACGTCCCCAGGGATCAGCGAACGTTTGGCCCGCTCCAGGGACTCCTGGTCCAGTGCACCGGGCTGCCCCAGGAGGCGGCGGTAGCGGGCGTAGGACCGCAGCTGCTGCGACAGGGCGTCCGCGGTGAACGGCTTCAGCAGGTAGCCCAGGGCGCCGCGGCGGAAGGCCAGCCGGACGGACGCCGCGTCCGACGCTGCGCTGAGGATGATGGTGTCCACGTCCAGCTGCTGCAGCAGGTCCAGGCCCGAAGCGTCCGGCAGGTACACGTCCAGCAGCACCAGGTCCGGCCGCAGGCTGTGGATCGCCTGCAAGGCCAGGGAGGCGGTGCCCACCGGCGAGAGCGCCAGGAAACCTGCCACTGAGTCCACGTAGGCGGCGTGCAGCTTGGCCACATGGAAGTCGTCGTCCACGATCAGGACGCGAAAATCCTCAGCCATCGTTATCCTTTCCAGTTACCCCCGGGATCTTTGCGGTATGGCTTCCTGCCGTGGTGTGCGGCAATGTGGCCATAAAAACTGCGCCCGGCCCGCCCCTGCCGCCCGGATCCAGCACCGTGACGTCGCCGCCGCGCCGCCGGGCCAGCTGGCGGGCCAGCGCAAGCCCGAACCCCTGGCCGCCGCCGGCCCGCACGTTTCGGGAAAGCGGTCCCGTGGCGGTGGTGAAGCCTTCGGCGAAGACTGCCTCGGCGTCCGTCCCCTCAGCCAGCCCGTCGCCCGAGTCTGCGACCACCACGTGGAGGGTGCCGCCGTCGTCGCCCGGCTCATCCAGCACCTCAAGCTCAACCCAGCGGTCCTCCGCCGAGCCGGCCACGGCCGCGTTGACAGCGTTGTCGATCAGGTTGCCCAGCACGGTGGTGACGTCCTGGGCCTCGGTGACCTGCCCGCGGACCAGGGTCTCGGGCCCGATCCGCAGGGCGACGCCCCGCTCGTCGGCTTCCACGCCCTTGGCCCCCACGAAGGCCTGCAGGTAAGGGTCCTGGAGCAGTTCCGCCTGCTCGACAGGAAACTTCAGGGGTCCCGTGGCAGCCAGCCGGCTAAGGTACTCGCGGGCCTGCTGGTGCTGTCCGATGCTCATGAACCCCGCCAGCGTGTGCAGCTGGTTGGCGAACTCGTGCCGCTGGGCCCGCAGGGCCGTCGACATCGTGCCCACGGCGTCCAGCTGCCGGGTGAGTTCCTGCAGTTCGGTGCGGTCCCGCAGCATCACCACCCAACCCAGGTCCTCCCGCCGGTGAAGTGCCTTGCGGGCGTTCGCCACCAGCACCCGGCCGCCGGCCACGATCTCCAGGGCGTCGGCACCGGCGGGACCTGGCCTGGTGAGGGACTTCAGCTGGTCCGGGACCGGGGCGTCCTCCCAGCGCGTGCCCGCCAGGTCGGGCAAATCCAGCAGGCGCTGCGCCGCTGCGTTGAAGACACTGATCCGGCCGTCGGCCGAAATGCCGATGACGCCGTCGTCCACGCCCTGCAGCACCGCCACCTGGTCGTGGACCAGCATGCTGATCTCCTCAGGCTCGAGCCCCAGCGTGAGCCGCTGCAGCCGGCGGCGCAGCAGGAAGGATCCCAGGACGCCGGCCAGCAGGGCGCCGGCAGCCGTCACCGCCACCGGCCCGATGTCGCGGGCCACGCTCTGGCCCACGGTCTCCATCGAATAGCCCACGCTCACCTCGCCCACCACGGCGGTGCTGTCCGGCGCGTACACCGGCACCTTCGCTCCCGCGGACGGGCCGAGGGTTCCCGTGTTCCGGGTGGTGACCTCCCGGCCCGCCAGGGCTTCGGTGGGATCCGTGCTGACCTTTTCGCCCAGCCGCTCCGGGTCCGGGTGCGCCAGCCGCAAACCTGTCTCGTCGGTAATCACCACGAACAGGGCGCCCGTCCGCACCCTCGCGGCCTCGGCTTCCCGCATCAGGGGCCCGGCCGCCAGCTCGGCCGGCGGGGGAGTCCCGGGCTGTCTGCTGATGGCCAGCACGTCCTCGCGCACGGAAGGGTCCGAGGCAACGGTCCGGGCAAGGGTCAGCGCCTGGTTCTCGGCCTCGCTGCCCACCCGGTCATAGGTGAGCCAGGCATGGACCGCGGCGCTGAGCAGGACCACCAGGAGCACCACGGCCACCTGCAGCAGGAGCGTCTGGGTGGAGAACCGCAACGGCGGGCGGGGTGCGGAACGCTGCATGATCCTCCTTGATGGGTGTCCGGCGGGCGGCGGGGCGTTCGGCAGTGGCGTGGGCAGAAGCGTGAGCACAATGCGCAAAATGCTCCCAATAAGCAGTATGCCAATCAATTGAGCCAAAGGCACTGCCGTGACGGCGGCCACCCTACAGTCTGTAGCACGCGTCACAACGCTGTGCCGCTGTTCACAAAGAAGGAGCCGGCCGTGCTGGTATTACTTGGATTCGCAATGATCGCGGTATTCATGGTGCTGATCATGACGAAAAAGTTGACGCCAGTGCTGGCGTTGATCATCGTCCCCACCGTTTTCGGACTTTTCGCAGGTGCCGGCCTTGGCATCGGCGACATGGTGATGGACTCCATGAAGTCCATGACCTCCACCGCAGCCCTGCTGATGTTCGCCATCATCTACTTCGGACTGATGATCGACGTCGGGCTGTTCGACCCGCTGGTGAGGTTCATCCTCCGCAAGCTGGGCAACGACCCCGCCAAGGTGGTCCTGGGCACCGCCCTGCTGGCTGCCGCAGTGTCCCTGGACGGTGACGGCTCCACCACCTTCATCCTCACCACCGCGGCCATGCTGCCCATCTACCTCCGCCTGAAGATGAGCCCCGTGGTCCTCACCTGTGTGGCCGGCCTGGCCAACGGCACCATGAACATCGTTCCGTGGGGCGGCCCCACGGCCCGCGCCGCCACCGCCCTGAAGATCGATGTCAACGACGTCTTCGTTCCCATGCTCCCGTCACTGATCGGCGGCATCGCCGTTGTGCTCGCCTTCGCCTGGCTCCTTGGCCTGCAGGAGCGCAACCGCCTCCGCGCCACGGCGCCGGAGATCTGGGGCGTGCCGGACACCGCTGAAGAGTTCGACGGCGGCACCCCCGCGGGCGGTTCGCGAACCGGCCGCGGACGCAAGGGAACCAACCCCGGCGGAGCAGCCCCCGCCGTCGGCGGTTCCTCCGTTGCCGTCCTGGAACGCACCGAAGACCTCGTGGATGACAGCGACACCGCCATGGCGGACACCGCCCTGGACCCCAACCGCAGCACCCTGCGCCCCAAGCTGTTCTGGTTCAACCTGGTCCTCACGGTCGCGGTGATGGGCATGCTCATCGCCGACCTCGTGCCCCTGCCGTACGTGTTCATGGTGGGTTCCGCCATCGCCCTGCTGGTGAACTTCCCCCACGTCAAGGACCAGGCCGCGCAGATCGTGGCCCATGCCCCGTCAGTGGTTGCCGTGGTCAGCATGGTCATGGCTGCCGCAGTCCTGACCGGCGTCCTCACGGGCACCGGCATGGTGGAAGCAATGTCCGCGTGGCTGGTCCAGATCATCCCGTCCAGCATGGGTCCGCTCATGGCCGTCATTACCGGCGTCCTCAGCATCCCCATGACCTTCTTCATGAGCAATGACGCCTTCTACTTCGGCGTGCTCCCCGTCCTGAGCGAGACCGCCGGCCATTACGGGATCAGCGCAGCCGAGATGGCCCGCGCCTCCATCACCGGCCAGCCGTTCCACATGCAGAGCCCGTTGGTTCCCGCCATCCTGCTCCTCGTATCACTGGCCAAGGTGGACCTCGGCGACCACCACAAGAAAGTGCTGTGGCGCAGCGCGGTGGTGTCCCTGGTCATGCTGGGAATTGGCGTGCTGACCGGAGCCATTGGAATCGGTTAGTCTGTAGCTGCCGCGGTGCTGCCCTTAGGGGTAGGGACCCGGTAGGAAGGTGCCCGTCTGACGCCCGCTGGGGGTCGTCAGACGGGCATCATCGTTTCCCCACTAGAATGGATCGGAAATCAATTCAAACTTTGCAGGGGAGATCCATGGCTGCGATCAACCGTGACGACGTTGCGCATCTCGCGCGGCTCGCTCACATTGAGATGAGTGCTCAAGAGCTGGACAGGATGGCCGGGGAACTCGCCGTCATCGTTGATTCGGTCAAGTCCGTCAGTCAGGCCGCCGGTGACGACGTCCCGGCCACGTCCCACCCCATCCCGCTGAACAATGTGTTCCGCGAGGACGTTGTGGGGCACACCTTCACCGCGGAACAGGCACTCTCCGGTGCGCCGGATTCCGATGACAACCGTTTCAAGGTCCCGGCAATCCTGGATGAGGCATAACCATGACTGACAACAACGAACTCATCCGCCTCTCCGCCGCGGAGCTGGCTGCCAGGCTGGCCGCCGGCGAGGTGACCTCCGTGGAGGTCACGCAGGCATACCTGGACCGGATCGCCGCGGTGGACGGCGGCGAACGGGGCGTCAACGCGTTCCTGCACGTCAACGCCGAAGAGGCGCTCGCCGTCGCAGCCGAGGTGGATGCCATCCGCGCCGCCGGCGGTGCCGAAGCCGATGCGCTGCACGTCCTGGCAGGCGTTCCCATCGCCGTCAAGGACCTCATCGTCACTGTCGGCCAGCCCACGACGGCCGGCTCGAAGATCCTCGAGGGCTGGCACAGCCCGTACGACGCCACTGTGGTGGAGCGCCTGCGCGCGGCGAAGATGCCCATCCTGGGCAAGACCAACCTGGACGAGTTCGCCATGGGCTCCTCCACCGAGCACTCGGCCTACGGCCCCACCCGCAACCCCTGGGACCTGGACCGGATCCCGGGCGGCTCCGGCGGCGGGTCCGCTGCCGCCGTCGCCGCTTTCGAGGCCCCGCTTGCCCTCGGCACGGATACCGGCGGGTCCATCCGCCAGCCCGGGGCAGTCACCGGCACCGTCGGCGTGAAGCCCACCTACGGCAGCGTGTCCCGCTACGGCGCCATCGCCATGGCCTCCTCGCTGGACCAGATCGGCCCGGTGTCCCGGACTGTCCTGGACTCGGCACTCCTGCACCAGGTCATCGGCGGGCACGATCCGCGCGACTCCACCTCCCTTCCGGACCCGCTGGCGGACCTCGTGGCCGCCGCAAAGACCGGCAGCGTCGAGGGCATGCGGATCGGCATCATAAAGGAACTGCACGGTGAGGGCTACCAGGCCGGCGTCGAGAACCGCTTCAACGATACCCTGGAACTGCTGCGGGAAGCGGGCGCGGAAATCGTTGAGGTGTCCTGCCCCAACTTCCAGTACGCCCTGGGCGCCTACTATCTGATCATGCCGTCCGAGGCGTCCTCCAACCTCGCCAAGTTCGACGGCGTCCGTTACGGCCTGCGCGTCCTGCCCGAGGACGGTCCCATGACCATTGAGCGCGTAATGGGTGCCACCCGCGCCGCCGGCTTCGGCGACGAAGTGAAGCGGCGCATCATCCTGGGCACCTACGCCCTGAGCGCGGGCTACTACGACGCCTACTACGGTTCGGCCCAGAAGGTCCGCACCCTGGTGCAGCGCGACTTCGATGCCGCCTTCACCGTGGCCGACGTCCTGATTTCCCCCACGGCGCCCACCACCGCCTTCCGCCTCGGCGAAAAGCTGGACGACCCGCTGGCGATGTACCTCAACGACGTCGCCACCATCCCGGCCAACCTGGCCGGTGTACCCGGACTGTCCCTGCCCGGCGGACTTGCGGACGAGGACGGACTGCCCGTGGGCATCCAGCTGCTCGCCCCCGCCCGGGAGGACGCCCGCCTGTACCGGGTCGGCGCCGTCCTGGAGTCGCTGCTTGAGGCCAAGTGGGGCGGCCCGCTGCTGGCGCAGGCGCCCGCGCTGGGTGAGCTCGTTGAAGCCAAGGAGGCAAAATAATGAACACTGACGCAATCCTGAGCTTCGAAGAGGCCATGGAGAAGTACGATCCCGTCCTGGGGTTCGAGGTCCACGTGGAGCTCAACACCAAGACCAAGATGTTCTCCTCCGCGCCCAACGTCTTCGGTGACGATCCCAACACCAACGTCAACGAGGTGGACCTGGGCATGCCCGGCGTCCTGCCCGTGGTGAACAAGGCTGCGATCGAGTCCTCCATCAAGATCGGCCTGGCACTCAACTGCAAGATCGCCGAGTCCTGCCGCTTCGCCCGGAAGAACTATTTCTACCCGGACACCCCCAAGAACTTCCAGACCTCGCAGTACGACGAACCCATTGCGTACGACGGCTATCTGGACATTGAGCTGTCCGACGGCACCGTGTTCCGCGTTGAGATCGAACGCGCGCACATGGAGGAGGACGCCGGAAAGCTGACCCACATGGGCGGGGCCACGGGCCGCATCCAGGGTGCGGACTTCTCGCTGGTGGACTACAACCGCGCCGGCGTGCCCCTGGTGGAAATCGTCACCAAGCCGATCGAGGGCGCCGGTTCCCGTGCGCCGGAGCTGGCCAAGGCCTACGTGGCTGCGGTCCGCGAAATCGTGAAGAACCTCGGTGTGTCCGACGCCCGGATGGAACGCGGCAACGTGCGCTGCGACGCCAACGTCTCGCTCCGCCCGCATGGCCGCGAACGGTTCGGCATCCGGTCCGAGACCAAGAACGTGAACTCGCTGCGCGCCGTCGAGCACGCCGTCCGCTACGAGATCCAGCGGCACGCCGCCGTGCTGGACTCCGGCGAGCCCGTGGTCCAGGAGACCCGCCACTGGCACGAGGACACCCGCACCACCACGTCCGGCCGGGCAAAGTCCGACGCCGACGACTACCGCTACTTCCCGGAGCCTGACCTGGTTCCCGTGGTTCCGTCCCGGGAATGGGTTGAGGAACTCCGGGCCACGCTGCCCGAGCCGCCGGCTGCCCGGCGCAAGCGCCTGCAGGCCGACTGGGGGTACTCGGACCTGGAATTCCGCGACGTGGTGAACGCCGGCGTTATGGACGAGATCGAGGAAACCATCGCCGCCGGTGCGTCGGCTTCGGTTGCCCGCAAGTGGTGGATGGGCGAGATCGTGGGCCGAGCCAAGAACGCGGACGTGGATCCCGGCCAGCTGGGTGTCCGTCCCGCCACCATCGTGGAACTCGCCCGTATGGTGGAAGAGGGCAAGATCAACAACAAGATGGCCTCGGAGGTGCTGGACGGCGTGCTCGCCGGCGAAGGCACTCCGGCGGAGATCGTCGACAAGCGCGGCCTCGCCGTCGTGTCCGACGACGGCCCCCTGCTCGAAGCCATCGACGCCGCCCTGGCGGCGCAGCCCGACGTCGCGGACAAGATCCGCGGCGGCAAGGTGCAGGCCATCGGCGCCATCGTGGGCGGGGTCATGAAGGCCACCCGCGGCCAGGCCGACGCCGGCCGCGTCCGCGAGCTGATCCTGGAGAAGCTGGGCGTCACCGTCTAAGTCCTTCCGTCCCAGCCGGGCAGCAGTTTTTGCCGTTCATCACGGCATCTACTGCTGCCCGGTTGTGCTTTAAGTACTCAGGTGGCCGCGCGGAAAAGTACGCGTATTCAGGCGCCCGCCACGGTCCTACACTGGAGCGCACGGGGCCGGCCCATGGCGGCCCCGGCCAGCGATGCGAAGGGGGCCGCGATGCCACAGCAGGACAAGCCGGGGATCCGGAAGGCACTCCTGGCGGGGGCTGTGGCCCTTGCCCTGACCGGAACTGGCGCGGCCCTGGCTTGGTCTGCCGATTCACCCACCCCTTCACCGACCCAGTCGGCGCCCGGGCAGGACAACCGCCAGGACAAGCCGGCCAAGCCGGACAAGCCGGCCAAGCCGGACAAGCCGGCCAAGCCGGACAAGGCCCAGCGGCCCCAGCTGCAGCACAGCGAAAGCGTGGTTAAGAGGGCGGACGGCACCTTCCAGACGGTTCTTGAGCAGCGCGGAACCGTGGAATCGGTGAGCGGCACGGCCATCACGGTCAGGAGCGAGGATGGCTACACCCGGACGTACGCCGTCACCGCTGATACGAAAATCACCAAGGTCCCGGCTCCTGCGGCTGACGGCGGATCTACGGGCAGTCCAGGGTCTACAGGCAGTCCGGGGGCAACGGGCGACGGCGGCAAGCGGCATAAGCAGTCAGCCGGAACCATCGCGGACATCACCATCGGGGAAGTGGTCAGGATTTCCGGGGTGAAGAACGGGGACCAGGCCACGGCGGACCGGATCGCCGAGGGCGCCGGGGACGTGCCGGGCCTCGGGCTGGGCCGCGGCCACGGCCTGGGGCATGGAATGGACCACGGCCACGGCAACGGGCTGGGCAGGGGCCACGGGCACGGAAACCAGCCCAAGTAGGTAGCGCCAACTGTCGTTATGGGTGCCCAGAACGGCAGTTACTGCTACCCAGTTGGGTCAGCCCCCGTCCACGAGTCCCGCCATGATGTCCTGAAGCGCCTCGCACACGATCATGACGGAACGGCGCTTCAGGTTTTCCGGCCGGGCCAGCAGGTCGATCCGTCGGCGGGTGCTGATGCCCTCAAGGGGACGGAGCACAATGTCCGGGTTGAGCACCGGGCCTGCCGTGTACCGCGGCAGCAGTCCGATCACACCCCCGGCAGCCACAAGTGCCGCCACCGTGGAGTAGTCGTTGATGCGATGCACAATGTTTAGTTCCCTGCTGGACACGGCGGCGACGGCGGACAGCACATCGGCGGGGGAGTAGCCTGCGTGGCTGGTCACCCAGGCCTCGCGGCCGACGTCGTCCGCTGTTACGGCGGCCTGGCGGGCCAGCCGGTGCCCTGCGGGCAGCGCCACGTCCAGCGGCTCATGGGCGAGCGGAATCACTGTCACCCGTTCGGCAGGCCAGCGGGGGCTGTGGTCCATGCGGTGCGCGAGGACCAGGTCATAGCGCGCCGTCAGCGCGGGAAAGTCCTGCTGTGCCACGTCCTCATCGGAGAGTTCCACCCGCGGCTGCCCGGGGGCGTCCAGGATCCTGGCCAGCGGCGCGAACACGGCCTGGCCGGCGCTGTGGAAACCGCTGAGGGTTACCCGGCCGGACGCCGACCCGTGGTAGGTCCCGATCGCACCCCTGGCGTCGGCCATGGCACTGACGACGGCGGCACCGGCGTCAGCAAGCACCTGCCCCGCCTCGGTCAGCACCAGGTTCCGTCCCTCCTTCCGCGTCAGGGGCACGTCCACAGTTCGCTGCAGCAGGGCCAGTTGCTGGGAGACGGCCGACGGGGTGACCATGAGGGTGTCCGCAACGGCCTTGACGCTGCCCAGGGCGCCAAGTTCGCGCAGGATTTCGAGCTGGTGGATCTCCATTCCACCAGTTTATGCATTAGGAAAAGCTACATCGTCGATTGAGAATATCCCTGTTGTGCTAAAGCTTCTTCGCCGTTGTAATGAGGAGGGCAGCAACCTGCCGAAGAAGTGACTGACAAAGAGTAAGGAAGCCAATGAAGGCTCTGTACAAGGCCGGCCCACAGGGCGGCTTCGAGCTGGTGGACCGGCCGGAACCGGAGGCTGGCCCTGCCGACGTGAAGATCCGCGTTATGACCACAGGCATCTGCGGCACCGACCTCCACATCCAGTCCTGGGATTCCTGGGCGCAGGGGATCATCGAGGCGCCCCTGATCGCCGGCCACGAGTTCTACGGCGAAGTGGTGGAAACAGGCGAAGACGTCCGCGACGTCAAGGTGGGGGACCGGGTATCCGGAGAAGGGCACGTGGTGTGCGGAATATGCCGCAACTGCCGTGCGGGCCGCCGGCAGATGTGCATCCACACGGTCAGCGTGGGCGTGCAGCGTGATGGTGCCTTTGCCGAATACGTCGTCATACCGGAAACCAACGTCTGGGTCCACCACGATCCATCGGTCACCCCTGAGCTGGGGGCCATCTTCGATCCTTTCGGCAACGCCGTGCACACGGCACTAAGCTTCCCGCTGGTGGGCGAGGACGTGCTGATCACCGGCGCCGGGCCCATCGGACTGATGGCCATCGCCGTCGCCCGCCATGCCGGTGCCCGCAAGATCGCCATCACCGATGTCTCCCGGCCACGGCTGGACCTGGCCCGGCAGCTGGGCGCAGACCTCGCCATCGACGTCTCCACCACACGGGTCCGGGATGCCCAGCGCGAACTGGGCATGCGGGAGGGCTTCGACATCGGCATGGAAATGTCCGGCCACCCCACAGCCCTGCCCGAGATGATTGACAACATGAACCACGGCGGTCGCATTGCCATGCTGGGCCTGCCCAGCCAGGACATCACCATCGACTGGGGCAAGGTGGTCACCCACATGCTCACGCTTAAGGGCATCTACGGCCGGGAGATGTTCGAAACCTGGTACGCGATGAGCGCCATGCTCTCCTCCAACCCCGTGCTCCACGCGGGCATCTCCGCCGTGGTCACCGATACGCTCCCCGCTGCCGAATGGGAGAAAGGCTTCGACATTGCCCGCAGCGGCGCGGGCGGCAAAGTTGTCCTCGACTGGACCCGACTCTAAGGAACACCATGTACACCTCGATCAAGGACCAGCTGCGCACCGAGCTGGAGGACATCCGCACCGCCGGACTCTACAAGACAGAACGCAGCATCAACTCCCCGCAATCCAGCCACATCACGGCAGGAAGGATTGGCGCGGACGGAGCAGCCGTCCTGAACTTCTGCGCCAATAACTACCTTGGCCTGGCGGATCACCCGGACATCATCGCCACGGCCAAGGCCGCGATGGATGAGCGGGGCTTCGGCATGGCCAGCGTCCGTTTCATCTGCGGCACCCAGGACCTGCACCTGGAGCTCGAGGCGCGCGTCTCCCGCTTCCTTGGCACCGAGGACACCATCCTGTTCTCCAGCTGCTTCGATGCCAACGGAGGCGTCTTCGAGTCACTGTTCGGTCCTGAGGACGCCATCATCTCCGACGCCCTCAACCATGCTTCGATCATCGACGGCATCCGACTGTGCAAGGCCCAGCGGTTCCGCTACGCCAACCAGGACATGGCGGACCTTGAAGCGAAGCTCGTGGAAGCGAAGGGAGCCCGGCGCAGGATCATCGTGACCGACGGCGTGTTCTCCATGGACGGTTACCTGGCCCCGCTGGAAGCCATCTGCGACCTCGCCGAAAAGCATGACGCGCTGGTGATGGTGGATGATTCGCACGCGGTCGGTTTTATGGGCGCCACCGGCGCAGGAACTCCCGAACATGCCGGTGTTTCGCACCGGGTGGACATCTACACCGGCACCTTTGGCAAGGCCCTTGGCGGAGCATCCGGCGGTTATGTGTCCGGTCGTGCCGAGGTGGTGGCCATGCTGCGGCAAAAGGCCAGGCCGTACCTCTTCTCCAACTCTCTTGCCCCGGCCATTGTTGCCGCCACCATCAAGGCGCTGGACCTGGTCCAGAACTCAGCGGACCTGCGGCGGCAGCTTTTCGACAACGCCGCCCTGTTCCGCCGTCGGATGACGGAGGAAGGCTTCGACCTGCTGCCCGGCGAACACGCCATTGTCCCGGTGATGTTCGGCGACGCCGTCCTGGCGGCCAAGGTTGCTGACCGGATGCTGCAGCACGGCGTCTTTGTCACTGCCTTCAGCTTCCCCGTGGTTCCGCGCGGCGCCGCGCGGATCAGGGTGCAGCTTTCGGCCGCACACTCCGCGGACGACGTCGAGGCCTGCGTGGCTGCCTTCGTCGCCAGCCGGGCTGAGGTAGCAGCAGACTGACCCCGCCGCCGCACCCCTGCAACACCCTGGTTCGCTCCCTAACCTCCGGTGGTTGAGCCTGTCGAAACCAGAAGGAGCTCAGTAACTCTGCATCTCTGCAAGGATGGAAGCATGGCAGCACATTACGATGTCCTGATTGTCGGCGGCGGCATCGCCGGATTGTCTCTGGCGTCCGCGCTGGCGGGCAGATGCAGCGTGGCGCTGGTGGAAGCGGAGCAGGAACTCGCGTACCACACGTCCTCCCGGTCCGCCCGCCAGCTCATCCCGAGCTACGGACCGCCGGTGGTCCGGGAACTGACGGTCCGGACCCTGGAGCTTATTGCCGCCAGGGACGTGGAACTGCCTGAACCGGTGCTCACGCCCCGCAGCTTCATGCTGATCGGCGGCGAGGAGGATGTGGCGGCGGAAGCCAGCGGCTCCATGCAGCCCATCACGCACGCCGAGGCGCTGGAGCTCTGCCCGGCGCTGGTCCCGGACGCGTTCAGTGCGGCGGGCCTGGACACCCACTCCTTCGGATGCAATGCTCCACTGCTGCTGGCGGACCACCGGCAGCGGGCGGAAGCGGCCGGCGTGGATATCATCACCGGCGCACGGGTCCACTCAGCGCAGCGCCTGGGTTCCGGCTGGCAGGTGGGGGCGGGCACCGAGGCCTTCCAGGCCGGCGTCCTGGTCAACGCCGCCGGTGCCTGGGCCGATGAACTCGCCGTCATCAGCGGCGTGGAAAAGCTGGGCCTTCAGCCGTACCGGCGCACTGCGGCGATTGCCGCCGTCGGGCACCCCCTGCCGGAGCACAGCCCCATGGTTGCAGCGGCGGACAACACCTTCTACTTCCGGCGGGAAGGCAACGACGTGCTCATTTCGCCGTCGGAGACCGTGCCCAGCGGGCCGGAGGACGCCCGGCCCCGCGCGGGCGACGTGGAGCACCTGGTGGAACGGCTGAACGCTGTCACCACGCTCGGGATCACGGCGGTGCGCAGGGCCTGGACGGGACTCAGGACCGAGGCTGCCGACGGCGTCCCGGTGGCGGGATTCGACGCCGAAGCGCCCGGCTTCTACTGGCTCGCGGGACAGGGCGGCTACGGGTTCCAGACCTCATCCGCCATGGCGGAACTGGCTGCTGAACAGATCCTGGCCGGGCAGCAGGGCCGGGCTGAGGCCGGCGGCGAGCGTCCGGAATCCCGGACAGCGGAGGCTTTGGCAGCCACCCGCTGGTCCATCCGGCGCTGAAGAATGGTTCCATGAGCACCCTGATCACCAACATTGCCGAGCTGATGACCCAGGACCTCGAGCACCGGGTCCTGAAAGACGCGGCGGTGGTAGTTGAGGGGGAGCGAATTGCCTGGATCGGCGCTGCTGCAGATGCCCCTGCCGCGGACGAGGCCATGGATGCCGGCGGCCGGGCGGTCCTCCCGGGGTGGGTGGACTCGCATACCCACCTGCTGTTCGCCGGCGACCGGACGGCCGAGTTCGAAGCACGCATGGCGGGGGAGCAGTACGCCGCAGGCGGCATCGCCGTCACCATGAACGCCACCCGCGCCACCTCGGACTTCGACCTCACGCGCCTGGCGCTCGGCCGGGTGGCGGAAGCCGTCTCACAAGGAACCACCTACCTGGAGACGAAAACCGGTTACGGCCTGGACACGGACCATGAGGCCCGCAGTGCCCGCATCGCGTCCACCGTTGCAGACCAGGTGACGTATCTGGGCGCCCATCTGGTTCCGGCGGGCCAGGATCCGGAGGCGTACACCGACCTGGTGTGCGGTCCCATGCTGGCTGCGGTCCGTCCCTACGTTCAGTGGGCTGATGTTTTCTGCGAGGAAGGCGCCTTCACGGCTGAGCAGTCACGCCGGGTCCTGCTGGCCTGCCGCGACGCCGGCCTGGGGATACGGGTGCACGGCAACCAGCTCGGCGAGGGCCCCGGTGTGCAGCTGGCCGTGGAACTCGGCGCAGCCAGCGTGGACCATGTGAATTACCTGGCAGGCCGGGACGTGGAAGCCCTGGCCGGCACCTGGTCCGGCTGGAATGCGTCGAACGGCGAGGGTTCGCGGGGGACCGTGGCCACGTGCCTGCCGGCGTGCGACCTTTCCACCCGGCAGCCGTTGGCACCCGCCCGCGCGCTCCTGGACGCCGGCGTGCAGGTGGCGCTCGCCTCCAACTGCAATCCCGGCACCTCCTACACCAGCTCGATGGCGTTCTGCGTCGCTACTGCCGTGCTCCAGATGCGCCTCAGTGTGCACGAGGCAGTCCGGGCCGCCACCTACGGCGGCGCCCTGGCGTTGCACAAGGACACCGGAAACGACGCCGACGGCGAACGCGCCGTCGGTTCCATCGCCGTCGGGCACCGGGCGGACCTTCACATGCTTAACGCACCTTCGGCCACGCACCTCGCTTACCGGCCGGGCATGCCGTTGACGTACGCTGTGTGGCGGGCCGGAGACCGGGCACGGTAAATCCCTGCCACCTTTGTGACGTAAGGTGATCGTTTTGCTTCTGTTATGATCAGAAAGCGTCATCGAAGCGATGGCCGGAGTACCGAGAGGCCCTGCATGACCCGCACTGACCGGCTGACCGCCATCCTTGACCTGCTGGCCAAATCGGGCCAGGTGGAGGTCGATGAAATCGTCAGCACCCTGGGCGTATCACCGGCCACCGCACGGCGGGACCTGGACAGCCTGGCCAAGCGCCGGCTCCTTACCAGGACCCGGGGCGGAGCCACCACCGGTGCCCTGGCGTACGACCTTCCCGGCCGCTACAACCGGGACGACCACGCCGAAGCCAAGGAACAGATTGCACAGGCGGCGTCCGCGCTGATCAGGCCCGGCGCCGTGATCGGTCTCTGTGGCGGCACCACCAGCACCGCGCTGGCCCAGATCCTCGCCACCCGCGAAGACCTCAACGCCCCCTCCAACCAGCCCACGCTGACGGTGGTCACGAACGCCATTAACATCGCCGGGCAGCTGGCGGTGCGGCCCAACATCAAGGTCATGGTGACCGGCGGCATCCTCAACCCCCGGTCCTACGAGCTGGTAGGCCCCTACACGGACATCATCATGCAGAAGGTAGTGCTGGACATCGCCTTCATCGGGGTCAACGGCATCGACCCGGAAGTGGGGCCAACGAACACCGGCGAGGGGGAGGCATCCGTCAACGCGCTGCTCGCGAGCCGGGCACGGGTGTCCTATGTCCTGGCTGATTCTTCCAAGGTGGGCGTCCGGGCCTTTGCCACCATGGACGGGTACAACTTCACCCGGCTGATTACGGATGCCGGGATCTCGCCGCGGGACAAGGCGGCTTTCGAGGCCAACGGTACCGAAGTTATCGTCGCGCCCAGCTGAACTCCCGGCTCAATACGGCAGGCCTGGATATCCCCGCCTGAATATAGCCAGCCTCAATACCTCCGGCCTGGATACTGCAGGCCTGCACACCGCCCTCCGAATACCGCCGGCGCCACGCGTGGATTGCTGGGTCAGGCTTGACCCAGCAACTGCAGGCAAGATGGGTACATGTTGGTTCCCTCCCGCCGCCGCCTGAAGTTCGAAGTCTGGATTGTGCTGGGGCTCTCCCTTGGCCAGTCCGCCGTGTACTCCGTGGTGCAGCTCCTGGACAAGATGACCCGAGCGCCGCTGGCCGAGGGCACCTCAACGCTGAACCGCTCCCAGAGTGCCCGCGAGTATTTCGACCTGACCTACCAGTTGCTGGACATCATTTTCGCGCTGGTTCCGGTGCTGCTGGTGATCTACTTCCTTACAGACCAGCGGCAGGCGTCCGGAGATGTTGGCAATCAGGGCTCAGCCTTTCGGAAGCTGGGCTTCAATTTTGCGCGTCCGGGAATGGACATGATGCAGGGGGTGGGGCTCGCGGCGTTGATCGGGGTCCCGTCGCTCGGCCTTTACGCCGCGGGCCGGGCGCTGGGGATAACCACCGCGATCATTCCCAGTGCGCTGGACGCCTACTGGTGGACGGTGCCGGTTCTGATCCTGTCCGCCATCCGGCATGCCGTGGTGGAGGAAGTCATCGTGGTGGGCTACCTGCTGAACCGCTTCGGCAAGTTTGGCTGGAGCGTGCCGCTGTCCATTGCCGCCAGCGCCCTCCTGCGTGGAAGCTACCACCTGTACCAGGGCTTCGGGCCGTTCATCGGCAATGTGGTCATGGGTATTGTCTTCGCGTGGCTCTACACCCGGACCAAGCGCGTCATGCCCCTGGTCATTGCGCATGCGTTGCTGGACATCGTCGCTTTTGTCGGCTTCAGCCTCTTTGGAAGGTCCGTGGGCCTGGGCTAGGCGGGCACGACGACGGGCGGGGCACAAGCGGGCCGTTGCTCAGTTTCCGGTCCCGTGCAGGACACGCAACAGGCCTTCCTCACCTGGGGACAGCCCTTTGTAGCAGAGGTCCGGGTAGCCGTAGGGAGCACGGTTGGTCAGTGACAGCGGCCGGTGCACGTTTCGCTTCCGCTGCGAAAGTTGTCTCCGTTTCCGCTTCCGATGCAGCTCGCGCCTGAGCTGATCCGGCCATTGTGGTGGTTCCCAGTCCTGGTGTTCGCTCTTATAGCGACGGCCTGAGGGTGAGATCCAGCCGGGTGGTTCGTGTTTCGTGGCCGGGGTGGGTGTCCAGCCGCTGGTGTGCCTGAGGCGGTGGTGTTTGCGGCAGGGCTGGCCCAGGTTGCTGATCCCGGTGGTCCCACCGTGATGCCACGCCAACAAATGGTCCGCCTCGTTGTCCAACGAGCTGTTGGAACAGCCCGGGAAGGGGCATTTCCCGTCCCGCAAGCGCAGCCACCGCCGGATCGCCTTCGTAACCCGGTAACTGGTGCGCCCGATCTCCAGCGGCGCCCCGTCCCGCGGATCCACCAGCACCCGGTAAAACGAGCCAGCCCCGTCCGCGACCAACTTCCGCGCCATCGACGCCGGGATGGGGCCGTGGCCGTCGAGCATGGCCGGTTCATCCGTCAGACCCATGAGCGAGAACACCGGCACCGTAACCAGGACCTCCGCGTGCGGAGTACGGACCTCCGCAACCGTACCGCCGGGATCCTGCACGGTCTGCCCGTTGCGCCCGTCCTGGCCGTTGCTGAGGACGGCGGCGGCGAAGATGTCGGCGCAGAGCTGGGGCAGGGTGCGGGACTCGTCCGGGCCCTGCAGGCCCCGGGCCAGGGCGGTGGTGCGGTTCCACATCGCCGACGCGGTATCGGCAGGGAGGTAGGCGTGGAACCAGGCCATCCCGTCCAGGTCCGGACGGTGCTCCACCCGCCGCTCCGCAACACTCCTGGCGTGGCGCTTCTCAAGGGATTCGGGGTGGTGGCGTTCGCGCCAGATCCGGGCCTTGTGCCGGAACCGGTGCGGCACCAACTCCCCCGGCCCCGCACACCCGCGGGCGGGGTTCGGTGCGTCCGGGCCCAGGAAATGCGCCTCCAACGCCGCGGCCCCGGCCCGATCCAGGGTGGCGGTTTCCTCCACCATCGCCTTCGCGTGCGCCCACGACAGGCTACCGTCCTGCAACCCCGCCAGGGTCAACGGCAAAACATTGGCCAGCACCTGCGACTCGTTCAGCAGCACACCGGCGGCCCGCGCACCAATGGTTAGCACACCCGCGACTTCGGCGACCATTGACGCTTCCTGCGCCATCGCCCCGGACGGTACCGTGGCCCGTGACGCCACAGCTTTGGCAGCTTCTGCATACCCTGCGGCCAGATGCACCTTCAACGCAGCTGTCCGGGCCTCAAGCCGGGCGACCCCGGCGAGCCCGTCCAGGCTCCGATCAGCCTGCTCCCGCAATGGATCAAAACCCTCACCGGTCCCACGGAGCACAGCACCCAGCTCAGCAAGGGACGCCTCAAGGACCTCCAACGCTTCCAATGCCGCCCTGCTTGCCATAGGAAAACTATGACAGTGGGGTCTGACAATCCATGTGGACCACTGGGAGTTCGGCATGAAAAGCCCGGCAGGTACTCCAGTCCAATGTCCGGGCGGGCCAGTAACTGCGCATGTCAGGAACCGGCAAACCAGGAACCGGGCACGACAAGAACCGTGCAAACCAAAGAACCCGGTAAACCAGGAACCCGGCAAACCAAGACCCGGCGGCCCAGAAATGGATTCGGCCGTCATCGGCAGGTGACTTCGTTGTCACATGCTGATGGCGGCCGAAGATGGTCGGACAGGGACCCCCAGGGGGGTGCCCCGGCGTGATCCGGCAGCACCGGACCACTTCGGGAGGCTAAATTGTGACGGCTCCGCTGGCGGTTTCGAATGTAACTGACAGAATGCCCGGCGTCCCGTGCGGCGCCACCCACTCCACGGCCACGTCTTCCAGCGGCTTCTCCACCGGTTCGCCCAGCCACTCGGTGACCCGGGCAGCCGAACCGGCAATGGTGAGGCAGCTCATCTTGACGTTGCTGTCGTAGGCGTTGGACGGGTGCAGGGAGGGGTCGCCCTCCCACTTGAGCATGTACGGAACCTGGGGGTCGGCAATGAGCCCCAGGATGCCGATCTGCTTCCACACCAGTTCACGGCCGTCCGGGAATTTCCGGTTGCCGTTCACGGCGGAGCGTCCGAGGCGTTCTTCGAAGGGGGCGAGGTCGTCCACTTCGACGCACCAGCCCATCCATCCGCCGCCGGCCGCCGAGCGGGCACGTACTGCCTGCCCGAAGGGTGCCTTGTCCGATGCGGGGTGGTCCAGGACCTCCACCACCTCGAGGTATTTGTGTCCCGCGAGCGGGATGATCATATTCCGGGTTCCGAACCGGGGGTGTACCCCGCCTTTCACTGCCTCAACGCCGAGGGCAGAGGAAATACGTTCGGTAGTGGCCGCGAGGCCATCGTGTTCACAGGCGTAAGAGACGTGATCCATGCGCATGCCAACATCTTGGCACTTTGTGATCGGGCTCTCAGCTAAGGGTTGCCTTACTGGGATTTTCCGAGGTCAACCCCTTCACGGGCAACCTTCAGGCGGCGAAACCTGCAGGACTATGTTCGTCACAATGCTGTCCGCTCAGCCGGCAATGTTCCTACACTGAGCTCAGGTCATGAGCGCCAGCGCCAAGCCCCGGCTCGCTGGCCGGCAACCCTCCATCCGCGGTGGGGTGCCCCGGGTGAGGACCTGGCTGTCCGGCAACGGCCGGATGGCAAGCGCGGCCCGTGGTGCTCCCAGCATGCCGGGCCCATGTCAAAGGAGCCTTGAATGTCCAACGGATGGTCCTTCGAAACCCGCCAGATCCACGCCGGACAAGAACCGGACAGCGCCACCGGCGCCCGTGCGCTGCCCATTTACCAGACCACGTCCTTTGTGTTCCCCAGCGCGGAGAGCGCCGCGAACCGGTTTGCGCTGGCGGAACTGGCGCCCATCTACACGCGCATCGGCAACCCGACCCAGGACGCGGTGGAGCAACGGATTGCCAGCCTCGAAGGCGGCCTGGCAGCCCTGCTGCTCAGCTCCGGACAGGCAGCCGAGACCTTCGCTGTCCTGAACATTGCCGAGGCCGGCGACCATATTGTCGCGAGCCCCAGCCTTTACGGCGGAACCTACAA
>NZ_JARHXQ010000278.1:0-3020 GCF_029222765.1 Arthrobacter sp. Cr_A7
GGGCTGGTGGATCCTGCAACGGGCGGCTCAGGCCTCCCGGTCCAGGTCTTCGCGGCGTACGGCGTAGTGGTGTCCGGTCGAGTCGGTTTCCACCACGAAGTGCGAGAGATCCTCCTCCGAGGCCTGCTCGAATTCGTCATGCTTGTGCACTACGGGCGTATCGGTGTCCAGCCGGGTGGCAGGCCCAAAGAAGAAGCGGAGCCTGTCTGTCGCGCTCATGAACCCGCTGAGTACATGTGGCATTGTTTTCCACCCCCTTCCCGGTATGCCGGGGCAAAGAGTTTTCTGGCATTTTCGGGTGCCAGTGCCCTTATTTTACGCCGCAGCCCGGGAAAAGGCTCCGACGGGCGGAGTGCAGGCAGGCCGCAGGCACCCGGTCAGCGCAGGGACTTGTCGTCGGGGTTCCTGGGAACAACGTAGGTGCTGCCGTCCGGCCGCGTGATGGTCTCCCACTGCTGGCTTTCGGCTTCCCGCTGGGCGAGCAGCCGCCGGTTCTCCTCGGTCATGTCGTGAACCAGGGAGGATCGGTTGGCTGGACCGAAGATGGCCCGCAGCTTGCCGGTGGCCCGCATGAACCTCTGTGAGGCGTTGCCTTGATACTCCGAGTTGCCCTTGCCCATGTCCGGCCCCTTTCCCATATTTCCTACCAAGAGTGTACGCTAATAATTAGTGCACTAACAATTGGAGGACGCCTTGAAGACCGCGGCAACGGCAGACGCCGGACAGGACGACGACCTGCTCCTGGAGCATCAACTGTGCTTCGCCCTCACGGTCGCGGCACGGAGCGTTGTGGGGGCCTACAAGCCCGTGCTGGAGAAACTCAACCTGACGCACCCGCAGTACCTCGTGATGCTGTCCCTTTGGGAAACCAGCCCCCGGACCGTGCGGAACATCAGCGAAGCGCTGGCGCAGGAACCGGCCACCATTTCACCGCTGCTCCGCCGGCTCGAGGCGGCCGGCCTGATTACCCGCGGCCGGGCAGACGGGAACGAGCGGGCGCTCGCCGTCGAACTGACCCCACAAGGAGCAGCCCTGCGGCAGCAGGCCCTGCAGGTTCCCGGGACCATGATGGAACGGCTCGGGCTGACGCGGGAGCAGGTCGCCGAATTGCATGCGTCCATGATGGGCCTCATCGCCGCCACGGCCGAAGGCCGTCCCTAGAGGCGCGGGGCAGGCAGGGGCGCAGGGGCTCCGGCGCGGCCCGGAACAGGCTCAGCACAGCAGCTAGAATCGAAGGATGAAAGAGGCATCGGGCCATGCATAAAATGCGGTTGCGCCTGGCAGCCCTGGCAATTGCCGCGCTTCTGATGCCGGCTTGCACCCCTACCCCGGACGGCGGATCACCGTCGCCCTCGGCGACGCCTTCCGCCCCATCGGCAACGGCCTCCGGGACTTCCGCACCTTCACCCTCACCGGACGCTGAAACCTCGGTTCCGGCGCCGGCTCCGGCCCCTTCGCTGCCGTCCGCTGCGGGCCCGGGCCAGGGCAATGCCGAACTGGCCATCACGGTCATCCCTGCCGAAGGCGAGCCCGAGGTAAGCCATACGCTGGTGTGCGAGGCGGGTGTCCCTGCCGCCGAAAGCAGCCACCCCGACGCCGCGGCGGCCTGCGCAGCCCTGAAGGACAACGCCGCCCTGTTGACCCCGGCAACTCCCGGCACCGCCCAGGCCTGCACGGAACAGTACGGCGGGCCGCAAAAAGCGACGGTCACCGGAGTGGTGGACGGGGTGCCCGTGGACACGGAGTTCGCCCGTACCAACGGCTGCGAAATCAGCGCCTGGGATGGCGCAAAGGATGTTCTTGGTGCCGCCGGTGGAGCAGCTTAACCTCCTGGCGGCGGACGAGTGGAGGGCGCGGGAAGAAGCCCACCAGCAGCGCGTCGGCCGTTACGCTGATCCCTACCTTGCGCGCAGGTCCGCCGGGCAGAAACATCCCGTCGAGGACTTCCTCTTCACCTATTACACGCAAAAACCCGGCCAGTTGCGCCGCTGGCACCCCGGGGCAGGGGCTGTCCTTCCGGGAGAGGAAGCGGCCGTCCGCAGAGGCTGGAAACACTACCGGATGCTCGACGACGGCGAGCTTGCCGCCCTGGGGCTGCCGGCGGGAAGCACCGCGGTCACCGTTGACCGGAGCGCCTTCCTTGCCGACCGAAGGGACGCGGTGGCTTTTGCCGGCATCATCCTGCGGGGCACAGCGGCACGGCCGGCACAGTTCGGCTGTTTCGGCCTGCACGAATGGGCCATGGTGTACCACCAGGACAGGTTCGACCTGCGCCACGAGTACCTCCAGTTGCGTCTGGGACCGGCGGGCACGGACAAGGTGGTGGAGGACAACCGGATCCGCTGCACGCACTTTGACGCGTTCCGCTTCTATACCCCTGATGCCACTCCCCTGAACGAGTTTGCACCCACCCGCGAAACCCAGCGGCAACTGGAGCAGCCGGGCTGCCTGCACGCCAACATGGACCTGTACAAGTGGGCGTACAAGCTGCTGCCCGTGCTTCCCAGCGAACTGGTGATGGACTGTTTCGAGTTGTCCTGGCGGATCCGCGCCATGGACATGCAGGCCTCCCCCTATGACCTGGCCGAATGGGGATACCCCGCGATCCCGATCGAGACGCCGCAGGGCAAGGCCGCCTACGTTGAGTACCAGCGGTCCTTTGCAGCGGAGGCGGCAGTACTGCGGGAGCGGCTTGCCCTGGCGCTGGCGGCCGTATCGGCGGGCGTTCAATGATCGATCTCATCGTCAGGCTGCGGGAGGACCCCGCCGCCGTCGAATACGAATTCCGGCTGAAAGCCACTGACGGCACGCCGTCTGCGGACTCAACAGTGCCGGACCCGGCCGCTGCCCTCGCTGTGGTGGAGAGGTTCGGCGAACGGATATTCTTTCCCACGCCGGCACCGCCGAGGCTCTGCACCCAGCAGTATGGCGGGCCGCAGGTGGCCGTGGTCAGCGGAACTTTCCACGGGCGCCGTGTTGAAGCCGTATTCAGCCGGACAGACGGCTGCGAGATTTCGCGC
>NZ_JARHXQ010000279.1:0-1794 GCF_029222765.1 Arthrobacter sp. Cr_A7
GGGGCGCAAAGGAGTTTTCGGCAGGGCGAGCATGGGGGACCAGGGCATTTGATGATTGTGACGCGACCAGTTGCTTCTATTGCAACAGCTCGGAGACGGGCTGATCACGCGGAAGATGGAGGCTCAGATCACATCCGGGGCGGGAAAGCGGCCAATCCTCCGTTGTCTTTCTGGCACAATACTTACCAGCCTCCCCTAGGGGATTCCGGTTGACCGCCGGTACTCCTGCCCACCCGTCATCCGGTACAGAGACAGGACAAAGATGTTCGAACACTCAAAAGAAGAGCACCCCGTGCGCCACAAAACTGCCCGCCGACTGACGGCGGACGACTGCATCATCGTGGATAAAAACGAACTGCGGAAGGCGCAGGTAGGCGCTGGGGTAGGCAACTTCATCGAGTGGTACGACATCGGAGTCTACGGCTACCTGGCCGTCGTCATGACCTCCGTGTTCACCGAGGGCATGGACGAACGCATGGGCCTGCTGGTCACCCTGCTCGGTTTCGCTGTGTCCTTCATTGTTCGCCCCCTGGGTGGAATGATCCTCGGGCCGCTGGGTGACAGGATCGGCCGGCGCAAAGTGCTCTTCTTCACGATGGCACTGATGGCCTTGGCCACAACCGGGATCGGCATGCTCCCCACCGCCGGCGAGGTGGGCCTGTGGGTCATCATCCCCCTGTACCTGCTCAAGATGCTGCAGGGTTTCTCCACCGGCGGCGAATACTCCGGTGCCGCCACCTACATCTCCGAGTTCTCGCCCGACCGCAACCGCGGGTATATGGCCTCCCTGCTGAACTCCGGCTCAATGCTCGGCTTCGCTGCCGGTGCCAGCATGGTGGCAGCGACCACCGCCATCACCACGTCAACGTGGGGTGACAGTGCAATGCTGGACGGCGGCTGGCGCATCCCGTTCCTGATCGCCCTTCCCCTGGGCATCGTGGCGATTCTGATGCGGCTCCGGCTCCCGGAATCACCCAGCTTCGAGGCCGCCCACGCGAAGGCCGGAACCGAAGACATTGACCCCATCTTCGTCCGGCACAACCTGCCGAACATCTTCAAGCACTACTGGCCGCAAATCCTGATCGGCTGCTCCCTCGTTGCCGCGGACGGCACGACGGGGTACCTGCTCACCAGCTACATACCCACGTACTTGGAAACCCAGGTCGGATCCGACCCTATGCACACGGCGGTTGCCGCCGTCGTCGTCCTGGTTTTGCTGGCGCTCATGATCCCGCTTGTGGCCCGCTGGTCCGACCGCATCGGCCGCCGCCCCATCTACGCGATGGCCACGATCGGAAACCTGGTCCTGCTGCTGCCGGCCTTTACCCTGATGCAGCTGGGAACGCTGTGGTCCCTGTACCTGGCACTGTTCCTGGTGTCGCTGCCCTCGGCGTTTTTCCTCGCACTGACCGCGGCCGTGATGTCGGAGCTCTTTCCCACGGCCTCCCGGTTCGGATCAGTAGGCGTCACGCACAACCTCGCCATTTCTGTTTTCGGCGGCACCACGCCCCTGGTCAGCCAGATCCTCGTTGAGGCGACCGGGAACCTGTACGCTCCCGCGTTCTACGTGATGTTCTTCTCGCTGGTGGCGCTGTTTGCCTTGCTGAAGATGCGGGAGTCGGCGTCCCGGCCCCTGCTCGGGTCAGTGCCCGTGGTTGCCAGCCGCGAGGAGGCGGACGAGCTGGTCGCCCGGCAGGACACTGATGAGCGCATCGATACCGCAACCATGCTGCTCACGCCTGCCCCTGAGGTTCGCGAGGCTGCCGGGGCGCGCTAGCAGCCTCAGGCGGCGAT
>NZ_JARHXQ010000027.1:0-2199 GCF_029222765.1 Arthrobacter sp. Cr_A7
ACCCCTGACCTTCTGTTCCGTAGACAGACGCTCTATCCAGCTGAGCTATGGGCGCATCTCGTGTTCCTGGAGAAGAACCGCTCTCCCTGAACCTCGAATTACTTTACGCGAGGGTTGGCCGTAGTGCCAAATCGAAAGGCGTGTAATCTGCACGACTAGACCGGTATAGGTGACCTTCGTCACTTAATTGGCCTATTTCCAGCAACTATTCCTTGGATTTACGCGGATTCCCGTCTGAAGCCGCAGATTTCCTAAGCATGCTCCCAAAAAACGGCAGTGGTCCGGACCATAGCATTTAGGACACACCGATGAACCCGAGGAAGGGAACCGCAATGGGCGATCTGGCGCAGAAGCCGCTGCTTGAGAATGCACCCACCACACATGCCGGTCTGCTGGCATGGGTCGAAGAGGTTGCTGAGCTTACGCAGCCGGACCGCATCTACTGGGTTGACGGGTCCGAAGAGGAAAACACCCGTCTCACCGATGAGCTTGTTGCCGCCGGCACCCTGACCCGGCTGAACCAGGAACTGTTCCCGAACTCCTTCGCCGCCTTCTCGGACCCCGCTGACGTGGCCCGGGTTGAGGAGCAGACCTTCATCTGCTCCGAGAACAGGCACGACGCCGGCTTCACCAACAACTGGATGCCCCCGGCCGAGATGAAGGACAAGCTTCGCGGGCTGTTCGCCGGCTGCATGCGCGGCCGCACCATGTACGTCATCCCGTTCGTCATGGGCCACCTCGACGCAGAAGACCCGAAGTTCGGCGTCGAAATCACGGACAGCGCCTACGTTGTTGCCTCCATGCGCATCATGGCCCGCATCGGCACCGATGTCCTGAACCGGATCACCGAAACCAACGCCTTCTACGTGCCCGCGCTGCACTCCCTGGGTGCTCCGCTGGAAGCGGGCCAGGCGGACGTGCCGTGGCCGTGCAACCCGGACAAGTGGATTGTCCACTTCCCGGAGGAGCGCTCCATCTGGTCCTTCGGCTCCGGCTACGGCGGAAACGCGCTGCTGGGCAAGAAGTGCTACGCGCTGCGCATCGCCTCCGTCATGGCGCACGATGAGGGCTGGCTCGCTGAGCACATGCTCATCCTCAAGCTCACCTCCCCGGAGCAGAAGACGTACTACCTGTCCGCGGCGTTCCCCTCCGCCTGCGGCAAGACCAACCTCGCCCTGCTCGATCCCACCATCAAGGGCTGGAAGGTGGAGACCCTCGGCGATGACATCACCTGGATGCGGTTCGGCAAGGAAGGCGAGCTGCGCGCCGTCAACCCCGAGGCCGGCCTCTTTGGCGTTGCCCCGGGCACCGGCTGGGGCACAAACCCCAACGCCATGCGCGCCATCGCCAAGGGCAACAGCATCTTCACCAACGTAGCGCTGACCGACGACGGCGGCGTCTGGTGGGAGGGCATGACCGAGGACGTCCCCGCACACCTGACCGACTGGCAGGGCAACTCCTGGACTCCGGACTCGGACAAGCCCGCCGCCCACCCCAACTCGCGATTCTGCACCCCGATCGACCAGATCGACATGCTGGCCGAGGAATACCACAGCCCCAACGGCGTGGAGCTGTCCGCCATCCTGTTCGGCGGCCGCCGCAAGACCACCATCCCGCTGGTCACCGAGGCCCGCAGCTGGACCAACGGCATCTTCATGGGATCCACCCTGTCCTCCGAAACCACTGCCGCGGCAGCCGGTGCGGTGGGCGTGGTCCGCCGCGACCCGATGGCCATGCTCCCCTTCATCGGCTACGACGCAGGCGACTACCTGAACCACTGGGTCAACCTGTCCGCCAAGGCCAACCCGGAGCGCCTGCCCAAGATCTTCCTGGTCAACTGGTTCCGCCGGAACTCCGAGGGCGGCTTCGCATGGCCCGGCTTCGGCGACAACGCCCGCGTCCTGAAGTGGGCCATCGAGCGCCTCGAAGGAAAGGCCGACGCCGTGGAGACCCCCATCGGGTTCGTCCCCACCGGTGACGCCATCGACCTCGAAGGCCTGGACATGACCCCGGCGCAGGTTGAGGAAGCCGTCAAGGTCGACCCCACCGAGTGGGCCGCCGAGCTTGCCTCCATCGAGGAATGGTTCGCCAACTTCGGCGACTCCCTGCCCGAGGCACTCCAGTCCGAGCTCGCCGGGCTGAAGAAGCGCCTGGGCCAGTAGCCGCAAAGGCCAGTAGCCAAAAAAGTACGACGACGGT
>NZ_JARHXQ010000280.1:0-18746 GCF_029222765.1 Arthrobacter sp. Cr_A7
GGGGCGGAGCCCCGGCCGGGGCGGCGGAGGCCGCTGAACCCACCTGGACGTTTACCCAGGTCCGGATGCCGTTCCCGCCCAGGCTCAGTCGCGAGAGGTAGGACCCTTCGGACAGGCCAGACCAGGACACCGTGGCCGAGGTGGCCGTGCCGTTCGGAGCGACAATGGGGTTTGGCTCCACCGTGAGGTTGCCGGCATCACCGGCAAACGTCACTGCCTGGACCGCCGCGCTGGCCGCCCCGTTGTCCGGGGTGGAGTACAGGTTGGCCACGATGTAGTACGTGCCCGCCCGCGGCGCCTCAAGTTCCAGGAACTCGCTGGCAGAGGCGGTGGCCACCTGGGTTGCCGTCAGTCCACGCGAGGCGTTCGGCGCGTATACCACCATGTCCCAGTCGACGTCGTCGGATTGGGCCTGGACGCCCAGGCGGGCAAAGGACGATCCCGCCGGGACATTCACCTGCATCAGGGCATTGTGCGCATCGTTGGTGGGCGCATACGCCCCGGGGGTCTTGGTGATGGCGGTCTGGCTCAGTGGGGCAAGCCCCTCAACGTCGACTGCTATCGGGGCGTCCGAGCCGGACACGAGCTCCATGGTGCCGCTGCCGCTGCCGGTGGCGGAGCTGAAGGAGAAGGAGGGAGCGATCTGTGCATCAACAGGCCGGATGGCGATAGGCGAGGTCACCGTGCGGGGACCCTTCCAGGCCAGGGTTCCGGTGCTGAACGTGCCGACGGCGGCACTGACGTTGCGGATGGTCAGTGTTACTTCGCGGCTCTGGCCTGCTTTGGAGAAGTTCAGTGACTGGGGTTCCACCTGGACGCTGAAGCCCGGCATGGTGACTTCCGCGCGGTACATGCCCGGGACCAGCGCCGTCAGCTGCCGCTTGACCTGGACTTCCCCCACAAGGCTGCCCAGCGCGATGGACGGCAGGTTGAGGTCGCGGGCGGCGATGGTGCCTGCCTGGGGTACCCCGGTGTCCACTCCTTGCCCGTTCAGGAAGCCCAGCCAGTCCTTGATGCCCGAGTTGTAGACCAGCCCGGGGTCAAGGACCCGGGTGGAATCAATGTGGCCGGCACCGCCCTGGAAGGGATCGGTGTTGGCGGAGCCGTCCGCGTTGACCAGCGGGTAGGCCGTGGTCATCATCGCGGACTTCACCATGGCGGGGCTCCACGCAGGCTGCCTGCTGAGGACCAGGGCACCAAAACCTGCAATGTGGGGTGCGGCCATGGACGTGCCGGACATGAACCCGAACTGTTCCCCGTCATTTCCGATGGTGGAGACGCCGGCCAAAACATTGACTCCGGGTGCTGCGATGTCGGGCTTGAGCAGGTCACCGCCGGATGCCAGGGAGGGGCCGCGGGAGGAGAATCCGGCGATCTGCGGGACGGCGGCCGGCGGTTCACCGGTCAGGTCGCCCTTGACCAGGCTGACCGTCAGGGCGGGGTTAGCCTCCAGCTTGGACTTCAGTTCCAGGCTCTTCGGGGCGTTGACGTGCACGGTGGGGAGGACATGGTTGTCCGCGTCCTCGGAGCTGCTGGTGAGGTTCACCAGGATCATGCCCACGCCGCCCTTGGCCTGGACTTCCTGGCTCTTGGCCGTACGGTCCACCACCCCGCGGTCGCACACCACCACTTTGCCGGCTACCTTGGCCGGGTCGAGGCTGCCGGGGCCGCAGAGGTTGGGGTTCGCAGCTCCCGCCGCGGCTGCCGCTGCAGCGACCACCACCGGTTTGTCCGCAATTTCCGTTTTCATGATGGACGCACCGCGGTACAGCGAGCCGTCGGAGACCTTTACGGTACCGAGCAGCTCGCTCGGGAAAGTGGATGCGGCAACGGTGGTCAGCCAGGGAGAGGCGTGGTTGACCGTGGAGGCGGCGGGACCGGAGTTGCCGGCGGAGGCGGAGACAAACACACCGGCCGCGGCAGCGTTCAGGAAGGCCAGTGCCACGGGATCGGTGGTGCTGTTGTTATTGCCCGATATCGAGTAGTTCAGGACATCCACGCCGTCCTTGATGGCGGCTTCCACTGCCTCTACGGAAGCGGAGGAGTAGCAGCCACCGGTGTCCGGGCTGGTGTCTTCCCAGCACACCTTGTAGACCGACACCTTCGCGGCGGGAGCAACGCCCGAGCTCCTGCCGAAGCCGGCACCGTCGATCACCTGGTCGACGTTCGCGTTCCCGGCGGCCGTCGTGGCGGTGTGGGTTCCGTGGCTTCCGACGTCGACGGGTGAAATGAGTTCCTGCGGTGCCCGGTTTTCAGGGGCCACGTACTGCCGGAAGGAGTCCGCGAAGTAGCGCGCACCGATGACTTTCGAGTTGCACAGTGAACCGTCGAAGGCCGCGCCGCTCCCTTCGCCCTTCTGGCATTCCCCGGTAAACGTGGTGCCGTCGGCCTTGAGCATGGCAATCTTGCCTTCAGCCGTGCGGTAGGGAACGCTCACCTGCGCTTGGCCCTGAAGCGGCTGCACCGGTTCACCCTGCAGGAAGGGGTTGTCCGGTGCGTAGCCGGAGTCGATAACTCCCACCACCACGCCTTTACCCGCGTTTGCTTCCCCGCCGAACTGCTTTGCCCAGATGCCGTCGGGGCCGGTGAGCTTGAGGAAGTCCGTGGTGGTGTAGTCGGGGGCGTTTTCCACATCCGGCGCCACCGCCAGGACGCGGTTGTCTTTCGACAGGGCGGAGGCCTGGGCCGCGGTCAGCTCGGCGCTGAAACCGTTGAGGGCCGCCGTGTACTGCCTGGCTGGCGTGACGCCCTGGGCTGCCGCTACGTCCCGCTGCTGCTTGCGGAGGTGCGCGTCGTACGCGTTGTAGTTCGGGCTGCCGGCGTCAAGCTTCCTGCCCTTCTGGGGTTTGGTTGCGCCTAGTCCGGGCGTTTCCCCTTCGTATGCTGCTGCCGCCGCCCCGGCCAGCACCACGATGTAGCGGCCGTCGTTGAACTGCGGTGCCCCGGACTGTGTTGTTGCTGATTGCCGGTCCTGGCTGGCCGGCACCGCGGTGGCGGGACTTATGGCCATCGACGTCAGGAGAAGCGGCAGGCCGACGGCGAGCGACGCCGCCTTCCGGAATCCCCCGCCCCTGACGGGGCTCTTTCCAGTTGATCTCACGTGCAACCCTTTCACGATGTACCGGCCCAGCTATGGTTGCGGGCCCGAAACGACAGGCCTGGCATATTGGTTTACAGGTCTTGTAATCAATGAGACCAGCCAGTTCAAACAGTACATAGTGATAGCCGAATATGACATAGGACACAGGCTGAAAAATTGCCTTCCCCCCGGGTGCCCGCAGCATGATCCGGGCACGAAAAAAGGGCACCCCGAAGGGCGCCCTGATGGCGGCGCGGAGGAGCTGGCCGGGCTACTGCCGCGGCGTCCGGACCACGTCGCTGATCCACTGCCGGGTCTTCTCATCGACCGGACCGGCCACGCGGTTTTCCCGCGCTAAGCGGTCAGCCTTGACTTTCTGCAGCACCATCCTGCCGAGTCCGGCGAATACCGCCGCAGCAACCATCGGCAACAGGACGGACTTCGATTTCTCTGCCATCCCGCAATCCTAGTGAAGCCGGTTCGGCAACTCCAGAACCTGGACAGACCAGGTCAGGAGGACCCCCCGAACACCGTGCCCGCAGGCTTGGACTGGCCGAATACAAGCAGGGGCGCTGAGGCCGGTAGAATGGGATGGCAAGCTCGCGGAGCGCCCGTCCTCACTGTCAACCACAACAGTTTCCCCAACCCGGTACGGCGTGAGACGGCACCACTCCGCTGCGCCCTTACCCAAGCTCACGCACAGGAGTTACCGGATGCCCCGGATCGTTGTTGACGTCATGCCCAAACCCGAGATTCTGGACCCGCAGGGGAAGGCGATCGTCGGCGCTCTCCCCCGGCTGGGCTTCACCAGCTTCAGCTCTGTCCGCCAGGGCAAGCGTTTTGAACTGACGGTCGACGGCGAGGTGACCGAGGACATCCTGGCCCAGGCCCGCGACGCCGCAGAGACCCTCCTCTCCAACCCCGTGATCGAGGACGTCGTCAACGTCGAGGTCGTCGAGGCCTGAAATGACTGAACTTCCCCTGATCGGCGAAGCCGTTGCAGTCGCGGCCGAGCCGCGCCTTGCCGGCGCCCGCATCGGCGTCGTCACCTTTCCCGGCACCCTCGACGACCGCGACGCCGCCCGCGCGGTCCGCCTCGCCGGTGGCACCGCCGTCGAACTTTGGCACGGTGACACCGAACTCGGTGACGTGGACGCCGTCGTCATCCCCGGCGGGTTCTCCTACGGCGACTACCTGCGGGCCGGCGCCATCGCGCGTTTCGCTCCGCTGATGTCGAAGATCATCGACGCCGCCAACAGCGACGCAAGGCTTCCTGTCCTGGGTATCTGCAATGGCTTCCAGATCCTCACGGAATCGCACCTGCTGCCCGGCTCCATGATCAAGAACGACCACCTGAAGTTCCTGTGCCGCGACCAGGTGCTGCGCGTCGAAAACAGCAACACCGCGTGGACCCTGGATTACCAGGCGGGCCAGGAGATCACCATCCCGCTGAAGAACCAGGACGGCCAGTACATCGCGGACGAGAAGACCCTGGATGCCCTTGAGGCCGAGGGCCGCGTGGTGTTCCGCTACGTGGGCTTCAACCCGAACGGCTCCCGCCGCGACATCGCCGGCATCTCCAACGCCGCCGGCAACGTGGTGGGCCTCATGCCGCACCCGGAGCACGCCACGGAACCGGGCTTCGGCCCCGAGTCGCTGGACGGCATCGGCGGCTCCGACACCGACGGGCTGGGCTTCTTCACCTCCGTTTTGACCAAGATTGTGGGAGGCGACAAGTGAGCATCGACACCACCAAGAAGTTCAATATCGACACCGTCGAGAACGCCGCGAAGACTCCGGACACGGAACTGCCCTGGGCTGAACTGGGCCTGAAGCAGAACGAGTTCGACGAGATCGTCAAGGTCCTGGGGCGCCGCCCCACCGGCGCCGAGCTGGCCATGTACTCCGTCATGTGGAGCGAGCACTGCTCCTACAAGTCCTCCAAGAACCACCTGCGCCAGTTCGGCGATAAAGTGACCCCGGAGATGAAGAAGGACATGCTGGTGGGCATCGGCGAAAACGCCGGCGTGACCAACCTGGGGGACGGCTGGGCCGTGACCTTCAAGATCGAATCGCACAACTCGCCGTCGTTCGTGGAGCCCTACCAGGGTGCAGCCACGGGCATCGGCGGCATTGTCCGCGACATCATTTCCATGGGTGCCCGCCCCGTAGCGGTCATGGACCCGCTGCGGTTCGGCGCCATCGACCACCCGGACACTGCACGTGTCATGCATGGTGCCGTTGCCGGCATCGGCGGCTACGGCAACTCCCTGGGCCTGCCCAACATCGGCGGCGAGATGGTCTTCGACTCCGTTTACCAGGGCAACCCGCTGGTGAACGCGCTGGCCGTGGGCGTGATGCGCCACGAGGACATCCGCCTGGCCAACGCCTCGGGCAAGGGCAACAAGGTGGTCCTGTTCGGTGCCCGCACCGGCGGCGACGGCATCGGCGGCGCCTCTGTGCTGGCCTCCGAGTCCTTCGATGACACCAAGCCCTCCAAGCGCCCCGCCGTCCAGGTGGGCGACCCCTTCGCCGAGAAGGTCCTGATCGAGTGCTGCCTGGAACTGTTCAAGGGCTCCCTGGTTGAGGGCATCCAGGACCTGGGCGCCGCGGGCATCTCCTGCGCCACGTCGGAGCTCGCCTCCAACGGCGACGGCGGCATGGCCGTCGAGCTGACCTCCGTGCTGCTGCGCGACCCCACGCTGACCCCGGGCGAAATCCTCATGTCCGAGTCGCAGGAACGCATGATGGCCGTGGTCACGCCGGAGAACGTGGAAGCGTTTGAGGCTGTCATGGACAAGTGGGCTGTGGAATACGCCTGGCTGGGCGAGGTGACCGACAGCGGCCGCCTCATCATCACCTGGGAAGGCGAGGTAATCGTCGACGTCGATCCCCGCACCGTGGCGCACGACGGCCCGGTCTACGACCGCCCGTTTGCGCGTCCCTCGTGGCAGGACGACGTCCAGGCGGATGCCTTCACCGGTTCCGTGCAGGACGCCGGCCGCCCCTCCGCTCCGGCTGAGCTGGCCAAGGCCGTCACCGAGCTGGTGGCATCGCCGAACATGTGCTCCAAGTCCTGGATCACGGACCAGTACGACCGGTACGTGGGCGGCAACACCTCCATGGCGTTCCCGGATGACGCGGGCGTGGTGCGCGTGGACGAGGAAACCGGGCTGGGCGTGGCCCTGGCCACCGACGCCAACGGACGCTACACCTACCTGGACCCCTACCACGGCGCGCAGCTGGCGCTGGCAGAGGCCTACCGGAACGTTGCCACCTCCGGCGCCGTTCCCATGGCCGTCAGCGACTGCCTGAACTTCGGCTCCCCCGAGGACCCGGATGTGATGTGGCAGCTGGCCGAGGCCATCCGCGGCCTGTCCGACGCCTGCATGGTGCTGGGCATCCCGGTCACGGGCGGCAACGTGTCCCTGTACAACCAGACGGGCACCACACCCATCCACCCCTCCCCCGTGGTGGCGGTCCTGGGCAAGCTCGACGACGTCGCCCGCCGCACGCCGTCGGGCTGGCGTGAGGATGGCCAGGCCATCTACCTGCTGGGCACCACGGCTGCCGAGCTGGACGGTTCCGAGTGGGCCAACATGCGCGGCCACCTGGGCGGCCTGCCGCCGAAGGTGGACCTCGACGCCGAACGCGCGTTGGGTGAGATTCTGATTAACGCGTCGCGGGACGGCATGATCGATTCGGCCCACGACCTGTCCGAGGGCGGCCTTGCCGCTGCCCTGGTGGAGTCCTCGCTGCGCTACGGCGTCGGCGCCAGGATTGCGCTGCAGGACGTCCTGGACCGGGACGGCGTGGACCTGTTCACGGCGCTGTTCTCCGAGTCCCAGGGCCGCGCTGTTGTGGGCGTGCCCCGCTCGGAGGAAGTCCGCTTCACCGACATGTGCACCGCCCGCGGTTTCGCCCACACCCGCATCGGTGTGGTGGACGCAGCCAGCGGCACACTGGAGATCAACGGCGTGGAGAGCCTGTCCCTGGACGCCCTCCGCGAAGCCCATGAGGGGACGCTGCCGAAGTACTTCGGCTAATAGTCTCCATCGATTGCTCCGTACTTGTCGTTTTGACCTCTCAGAACGACAAGTGCGGAGCAATCGATTCTTAATCGCTCCCCCGCCACCCTGCTTGAATCAGCGCCGTGCGGATCTTGGCCACCGCGGGTTTCGCGTCGTTGGGCATGTGGCGCTTCGAGATCCGAACTTCGGTCCACCCCAGGGCAGAGTACCGTTCTGACCGACTGATGTCCCGGACCACCTGGAGTTCCTCCCCGTGGTGCTCACCTTCATATTCGATACCGATGCGGTACTTCCGGTAGGAGAGATCCGGTTCGTGGTGCCGTGTCCCGTCCTCCGCAATGATGGGAACGTTCAGTTCGGGTTCGGGCAGTCCGGCCCGCACCACAGCCAGCCGAAGCAGTGTTTCCTGGGGTGAGTCGGAGCCAACGCGGACCATCTTGATGGCCTCTTTGGCTTTGCGCAGCCCACGCTTTCCCTTGTGCCTGTCGATCATCCGTTGAAGATCGGCAATGGTGCACAGCGGCATGTCCCGGCCATCGAACTCCGGACGGGGCACACGCACACAGCTGTCCCCAGCCGCTACAAGTTCATCCACGGTCAGCAATTCAGCGAGATCCAGCCACGTACGTTCCGGCGTGGTGACAGGGATACCCTGATGGACCGTGACTTCGTCGTCGTAGAGCTTCATTCGGTGCACGATCACGTGCGGCCGGTTGAGGTGTGCCGCACCTTCGGGACGGATGATGTGAAACATATCGTTTGGCTCCTTTCGCTGTCGACGCGGCAGCGAAAGGAGCTCCGCCGCCGTCAGGTGGGACGCGGCGCATCGCTCATTCACTTCAATGAAAGGCCTCACCCTGGCATTCAAGGGGAGTTCCGCCGTCGCGCGTTCCATTCGGATACCCCTGCCATGGCGCTCCAACGAGCGGTGCCGCCAGCGCCGCGGAGACACTCCAGTGAACGACGCGTCAGCAATGGTGAAGGGGCGCCCCCGGAGCTCCTCCGGCAGCGGACGTGGGGTCTTCATCGGTCCATGACACCAGAATCAGGCAAAGACCGCAGAAGTTATCCACACCTCTTATCGAATGCTCCGTACATGTCGTTTTCCCGGATCAAAACGGCCTCTACGGAGCAATCGATGGGTCAATCCTCGCTGTGGATCTCCCGCTGCCGGGCGCTGAGCAGCTCGATCTCGGGCCTGCCCGCAACGAGACGTTCGACGGCGGCGAGCACCTCCACGAGGTGGGCGCGGTCTGCTGCCACCAGGCCGGCACCCACCTGGGAGCGCCGGTACTGGTCGTGGTCCCCCACCTCGGCCACGGAGACATCAAAGCGGCGCTTGAGCTCAGCCAGCAGGGGCCTGATGACGGAGCGCTTCTCCTTCAGGCTTTGAACGTCGCCCAGGAGGATGTCGAATTCAATCCAGCCGATCCACATCAGATGGTCAGCTCCCCCATCCTGTCCCAGCCGTCGCCGTCGAGCTGGCGGCTGATGATCCGGGGTGTTTCGGCCAGGGCCTGGGGCATGTCCGCCATGGCCTGCTTGAAATGGGCGCTGTTGACATGGTCACCTGCGGCGTCGTCCTTGAAGGCCTCCACCAGGACGAACTCGTTCGGGTCCTCCACGCTGCGGGACCAGTCGAACCACAGGTTGCCGGGCTCCTCCCTGGTGGCCCGGGTGAAGTCAGCCACCAGGTCCATCCAGCGCTCCGACCACTCCGGCTTGACCTTGAATTTGACGACGATAAAAATCACGGGGATGTCCCTTCCGCGGCGAGTGTGCGTGCCCCTTTAATGTACCGGGAGGTGACGTAGCGCTGGGCGGCACGGGTTACCGGTCCGCCTGCAGAGTAGAACCAGTTGGCTGGCCGGCTGAAAGCCCGGATCCGAAGGAAAACGTCGCCATTGCCGTCGATCTCCACTTCGAAGGATTCCTCGCCACGGGCCGGGTGCCCCGGCAGCGTCCCGTATCCGAACCCTGCCGATTGCGGTAAGCCGTCCGGGGAGGGCTGCCGCACCCAGACCACTTCACACGGCGCGTCCAGCCTGAAAGGCCCGACGCCGAACCCGCTCACCACCCGCGCTCCGGGCACCGCCATGGGCGAATCAGCACGGACACGCAGCCCGGCCCGCCGCTGCAGTTCCCAGCCCAGGATGCCGCGGGCCACACGCCCGTAGACCGCAAGCCCATTGCCCAGGTGGACCTCCTTCAGCACGCGGGAGAAGTCCGCGGGTGCGTTGCCCTGTTCGGTGCCCCCTATTCCTGGGTAGTCGAGGACCCCTTTCACGTGCCACTTCCCGTCACGCATCCGGCGCTCCCAGTCGGGCCCATCCCAGCTGCGCCTGCTGCTTCCGGCTGAGGCCCGCCACCACCAGGTCGTAGGAGTCCTCCACCATGTCCCTGACCATGCTGTCCGGCAGCGCGCCGTCCAGCCGGACACCGTTCCAGTGCGTCTTGTTCATATGCCAGGCACCTGTGATTTCGGGGTTGGCCGCACGGAGCTGCACCGCAAGGGACGGTTCACACTTGAGGTTGACGTAGAAGTCCTGAGGGTCCATCGAGGACAGGGCAAAGAGCTTGGCCTGTTGCCCGGCACCGGCGGCGGTGTGGGCCCGGACCTTGAACACCGCCGTCTCCGGGCCGAAAGGATAATCCTCATAGCTGCCGGGGAATGACAGGCAGATTTTCCTCAATGCTTCGGGGTCCATCACGCCAGCCTATAAAGCGGGCCACTGCGGTGCTAGTCTGCGAGGATGTCACACGATCAGGGCACCATTCCTGTTCTGGACCTGAGCACCGCACGGCAGCCCTACGGGTCTTTCAGTCCGGAATTCATCGAGCAACTGCGCTATGCCACCCATAACGTCGGCTTCTTCCAGATCACGGGTTACGGGGCCTCCCCCGGCCAGGCTGAACACCTCCTGGATGTCATCAGGCGCTTCTTCGACCTCCCCCTCGAGGAACGGATGAAGCTGGACAACCGGCTCTCACCCCATTTCCGGGGATACACCCGGATGGGCACCGAGGTGACGCAGGGCAGGGCAGACGCGCGTGAGCAGATCGATTACTCGCCGGAACGGGAGCCCGTCAGCAGCTATTCGGCGGACGAGCCCTACTGGTTGCTCCAGGGGCCGAACCTCTGGCCGGACGAGTCCTTCCCCGAGCTCAAGCCGGCGGCGATGGCGTGGGCCGACCTGATGTCCGCGGTGGGAATGGAGCTCCTGCGGGCCATTGCGGTGTCCCTCCAGCTGCCCGAGGACTACTTCGACGATCCGTTCCGTGACTCTCCTGCCTGGATGGGCAAGCTGGTGCACTACGTTGGCGGCGTGGTGGAGGCAGCGGGAGACCAGGGCGTGGGCTCGCACGCGGACTACGGGTTCGTGACGCTCCTTCTGCAGGACGGCGTGGGCGGGTTGGAGGTGCAGCCCCCGGGGGCCACCGGCTGGCTGCCCGTGGAGCCGATCCCGGGCGCCCTGGTGGTGAACCTGGGCGAGATGCTGGAAGTGGCAACCGAGGGATACCTCGCCGCCACCATCCACCGCGTGCAGGCACCTCCGCCGGGCGTGGACCGGTACTCCGTCCCGTTCTTTTGGTCCCCCCGGCTGGACGCCGTGATCAAGCCGGTCCCCCTGCCGCCCGAACTGAAGGCGGCAGCGAGGGGCATCACGGATGACCCCGCGAACCCGCTGCTGGCCTCGTTCGGCCTTAACATGCTGAAGGGCCGGATGCGCGCCCACCCGGATGTCACCGAACGGCACTATCCTCACCTGACCACACGCTGACGGGACCGGCCGGGGCGGACGGCAGGATCAGTTGTTGAATATCCAGGCCTGCTGGGCGGGGCAGGCGTCCATCACCACGTCCAGGCCGGCAGCCTTCGCCCGCGCCGCCGCATCCTCGTCGATAACTCCCAGCTGGAGCCAGACCGCCTTGGCGCCCACCGCAATGGCCTCATCCACCACCGCCCCCACCCTGTGGGAGTTCACAAAGCAGTCCACGACGTCGATGGGGTGCTTTTCAGGCGGGATGTCACCCAGGGTGCGGTACCCCTGTTCGCCGTGGACCGGATCACCGGGCAGGTTGACGGGGATGATCTCCATGCCCAGCCGGTCCCTGATGAACAGCGACGTGTCATAGGCGGCGCGCCACTCGTTGGTGGTGAGGCCCACGATGGCCCACCGGCCTTTGGTGCGCATAAGGCGTTCAATGACAACAGGATCGTTG
The DNA here is from genome assembly GCF_029222765.1 of Arthrobacter sp. Cr_A7. Lineage (NCBI taxonomy): Bacteria > Bacillati > Actinomycetota > Actinomycetes > Micrococcales > Micrococcaceae > Arthrobacter > Arthrobacter sp. Cr_A7. The sequence goes on from NZ_JARHXQ010000280.1 coordinate 11,335, forward strand.
GTGTGGCCCATGCGCTTAGCCTACCGGGCGGACTTTGCGTCCCCGCCATGCCCCGGCGCCCAGTCCCGGGCTACCGGCTGAACTTCCGCAGCCAACTGTTCCCCGGCAAAGGTTCAGCCACTGCCCCGATGGCATCTTCAGCCTGCAGGACAACGTCCTCCAGCGGCTCCACAACAATGCTCACGGGCGGCAGGACGGCCTCATCAGCAGGTTCTTTCTCCACGCCGGATGCAGGGTTGCCCCCGGCCGGCTGCCGTTGCCCGCCTTCTCCCGGGGTGGCAGTCCCGGCGGCCTGGTTGCGCCGTCCGGGTTCCTGCCCGCCGGCAAGGGCACGTGGAGCTTTTCCTACTTCAGCGGAGGCCGCCGCCGAGGGGCGGGGTTCCGCTGCCTGCTGCGGCCCGGGTGCGGGGTCCTGCTGCAGAAGATGGCTGTCAGCAGGACCGGGTCCTGCTGACACCGGTTCCGCGGCAGGCTGCCCTGCGCCGGGACCGTCCATGCCATCCGGGTCATCGGGCTGCACCAGTCCGGCGGCGGCCTGTCCTTGGATGGTCCAGGACGGTGACCAGTTTTCCAGCAGCTGCTGAACGGAGTGGCTACCTCCGCCGGGAGCGGGTGAACTGGCAGCGACTCCTCCTATCCCGGTGCCCATGCCGGCAAGCAGGGCAAGGCCCAGGACAGTTGGCCGGCGCCGGCGCAACCGCCGCCGCAGCGCCAGCTCATCGCCGGCAGCATCCTGGACATCCTTCAGCACGTCCAAGCCCGCTGCGGCAGGTTCCACGGCCTTCGTCGCGGAACCCGCCATCAACCGGGCAAGCGGGCCGGAGGGAGCGGGCACGGGAAGGGACGCCAAAGATCCGAGTGAAAGGAGGATGCTACGGAGATCGGAATCGCCGGCCTGGCCGGCGTCACTGAGCATGTCATCCACCAGGTGGTGCAGGCTGTCCGGGGAGCGCGTCATGGTGTGAGGTACTCCTTCACGCCGGACAGCTCCCGCAGCTTGAGGAGCGCGCGCCGCTGAAGCTGCTTCACGGCCCCCGCCGTTTTGCCCATGGCCTCGGCCGCCTGCTCAACGGTGAGCCCGGCCACCAGGCGAAGCGACAGCACTTCCCGCTGGTCACCGGGAAGTCCGTCCAGCAGCCGGAGGACCTCCTGCGGGGAGATGCGCTCCAGCGCCACGTCTTCGGCCGATGAGTCTTCCCGCTGGTCCAGTTCGGGCTCGAACGGCAGTTTTGCGGGGGTGCGGTTCTGCCGGCGGTGGTCATCGACCATACGGGCGTGGGCTACAGAAAAAATGAATGTGCGAAGTCCTGCGGCGCCGCCGTGCACAGTGCCCAGCCGGGGCAGGACGGAGAGGAACACCTCCTGCATTGCCGCCTCCGGATCCTCGACTCCCCGGGCTGTGAGATAGCCCAGAACCTGTGATGCATACGTCCGGTAGACGAGGCTGAACACGTCAGCCTGGCGGGATTCGTCCCGCAAAGCCTCGTCGGTCAGTGCATCGGTCACGGACGTAGTGCTTTCAGTCAAAGAGGGGGTTGTTTGCCCGGGAAGGCCTTCCACGGGGGTGGAACGGCTTTTCCCCGCATTACTTTACCCCTCGGTAACCACTGCGCCGGGACCGCCACGGGCGTCACCGGTTCCGGCATGAGGCAGCTGCCCCTGCCACCGGATCAATGAAAGAGCCGGTCTGGAACGTGATGGGGGACAAGTTCCAGACCGGCGCTACATAGGGGTAATCGCTGACGACGGCGAAAGGGTTACGCGTTCCTGAAAAAACTTTCCAAAACTTTTTGGAGGAGGTTCAGCGGGCCGCGGCCGGGATCCAGCGCGGTGCACTCCCCTGCCGGCGCGGTTCCTTGGCGATCGTAAAAGCGTGCACCCTGGCGGGGACGCGCTGGTCATCGCAGTCGGCCTGGGGCCTCATTGGAGCAACAGCGGGAGCCGCGGCGGAGCTCCTGGTTACTGCCCCGGCAGGGCAAAGATCGGTGACCAGACCGGTACCTGCGCATTCACGGACGGCGGCGATCCCGGCGGCGAGTGCGGACTTGTCCTCAAAAGGCCCGGACACCGCCATCACCGTGCCATCGGGGGCCAGAAGCCGGAACCTGAAAAACGAATCTGAATCGACAAAAGCTTCGAACTTTCCGGCCATAAGAAATCCTTCCGGTCTGCGGGATCCTGCCCGGCGACATCCTTGTCACCAGCTGGTCTGTGCGCGGTGCTGCGCATGTTCCCGCGGGTTTGGTCGAACGAATTGGTGATTGCATCACGTGGTGTTGATAAGTCTGTCGTCCAATGACGCAGCCTCACAAGACCAGCCGGGTTAACCCTATGTAAATTGCCATACTTTTGGGAAGACAAACGGCGGGCCACCCACTCGGGTGACCCGCCGTCGTCGTCCCCACCCACTCCCTAGCCTCGCAAGCTCGGCCAGGGAACCCTGCGGGCGTGGGCCCACACGTCAGTCGTTGATAAGGTCGTTCACCACGATGGTCTGGTCACGGTCCGGGCCCACGCCGATGGCGGAGAACCGCGTGCCGGACAGCTTTTCCAGGGCCAGCACGTAGTTGCGGGCGTTCTCGGGCAGGTCAGCAAGGGTGCGGGCACCCGTGATGTCCTCGGTCCAGCCTTCGAAGTATTCGAAGATGGGCTTGGCGTGGTGGAACTCGGTCTGCGTCATGGGCATCTCGTCATGGCGCACGCCGTCCACGTCGTAGGCCACGCACACGGGGATCTGCTCGATGCCGGTGAGGACGTCCAGCTTGGTGACGAAGTAGTCCGTGAAGCCGTTGACCCTGGATGCATGGCGGGCCAGGACGGCGTCGTACCAGCCGCAGCGGCGCGGGCGCCCGGTGTTGACGCCGAATTCCCCGCCGGTCTTCTGCAGGTACATGCCCATCTCGTCGAAAAGCTCGGTGGGGAACGGACCGGCGCCCACGCGTGTGGTGTACGCCTTGATGATGCCGATGGAGCGGGAAATGCGGGTTGGGCCGATGCCGGAACCCACCGAGGCGCCGCCGGCAGTGGGGTTGGAGGAGGTGACGAACGGGTAGGTCCCGTGGTCCACGTCCAGGAAGGTTGCCTGGCCGCCTTCCATCAGGACCACCTTGCCCTCATCGAGCGCCGTGTTCAGGACCAGGGTGCTGTCGATGACCAGCGGACGGAGCCGCTCGGCGAAGGAGAGGAAGTACTCCACGATTTCCTCCACCAGGACGCTGCGGCGGTTGTAGACCTTCACCAGCAGCTCGTTCTTCTGGCGCAGGGAGCCCTCCACCTTCTGGCGGAGGATGGACTCGTCAAAGACGTCCTGCACGCGGATGCCCAGCCGGGCCACTTTATCCATGTAAGCCGGGCCGATGCCGCGTCCGGTGGTTCCGATGGCTCGGCTTCCCAGGAACCGCTCGGTCACCTTGTCCAGGACCTGGTGGTACGGGGCCACGAGGTGGGCGTTCGCGGAAACCCGGAGCTTGGAGGTGTCTGCGCCGCGGGCCTGCAGTCCTTCGATTTCCTGGAAGAGCGCTTCGAGGTTCACCACGCAGCCGTTGCCGATAATGGGAACCGCGTTGGGGCTGAGAATGCCTGCCGGCAGCAGCTTGAGTTCGTACTTTTCACCGCCTACGACGACGGTGTGCCCGGCGTTGTTGCCGCCGTTGGGCTTGACGACGTAGTCAACGCGGCCGCCCAGAAGGTCAGTGGCCTTGCCTTTTCCTTCGTCGCCCCACTGGGCTCCTACGATCACAATTGCTGGCATGGGATCCTCCCCCATTCGTTCGGGCTGCCCGGGCCCGGCCATGGAGGTGGCTTGCCCGGTGCGGCGCCGTTCATGAGAATGCCCCGAATGGACCGGCCGTCGCTGGTCCGCGGGACGGGGCAGCGATGCAAGAGTTCCGGGGCTCTTACCACCCAAGTTTAGCCGATGAGCGACTTTGTCCACTCGTTGGGCCGCCGCGGTCCTTCTTGCAGGGTAAAGGACTCCTGCAGGCAAGGACCGCGGCGGGTGGGCGTTATGGTTACTCGCCGTCGGCTTCCTCGCCCGGCCGGGACGTCTGGGTGGCAAGGCTGTCCCAGAAGGAGGTGTCGGCGTCGGCGATGGAGCCATCCGCAATTGCTGCCGCGGTTGCAGTCAGCGTGGTCACGGTCTGCTGGATCAGGTAACCGTTGCTGCGCAGGCCCAGGGCGACGCCGTCCGCATAGTGGTCGGACATGCCACGCATTTCGAAGAGCAAGGTTGCGATGCTGTACTCAACGGCAATCCCATTGCGGCTGATGGTTTCGGCGCTGCCACCCACATACTTGCCCAGGTGGCCCCAGCCGGTGGAATCGACGTTGTTGAACACCACGGCGCCCAGCTGCTTGGACTTTTCCACCACGGCAGGATCGGCGTTGGGTGTGGTTGGGTACAGGATGGACCCCGAGACCAGCTTTCCGTCGCGTTCGCTGCGTGTGCCCTGGTGGTGCAGGTCGATCATGTAGTCGATCTTGTGCTGGCGCATCACATTGTTGTGCAGCGCCTGGGTTTCCGGCTGGACCTTGTCTACGTGGTCGCGGTTGAGGTCCACTTCCTCGGCGTTGTAGCGGGTCATGTTCCGGTCGCCCTTGGCCAGGTAGTCATCCAGCGGGAAGTTCACGTCCCCCATGGCGCCATCGGCGTTGAGCATGGGAACGATCAGGATGTTCACACCGTCCAGGATGGCCTCCGACTTGCCCGTCCCGAGGTGCTTGACGAATTCCAGGGCGCCCTCGGTGGTGAGCTGCTCATTGCCGTGCTGCTGCGTGAGGTACAGGATGGTGGGTTTGGCCGGGTCCGAGATGTACTTCACCAGGTGGATGTCGCGCCCCTTGACGGTCTGGCCGATGACCTCGAGCTCCATGGCGGACTGTCGGGCGTCCTGGTCCTTCAGGAAGGAAACCATCTGGTCATACGTAGCCAGCTTCGAGGTGGTGATTTGGCCGTTGCCGTCGTAGTTAGGGCCTTCACCTACTGCCTGGGCGAGCGGTGCGGGTCCTGCCACGACGGCAAGAGCAAGGGCTCCGGCGGCCAGGGTCCTGAAAGTTGCCAGGGTTTTTCTCACGGTGCGTTACCTCTTTCGAGTGCATTAGGTGCGTCCAGCCCGCTATGTCCCCCATTGCCGGCTGTGACATCAGCCAACCAAGCTGGACAAAACCTGTCAATGGACATGACGGTTATCCGCACCCAGTTATTACGAATCGAAAGCTGTCAACGCGGCGCGACATATGGCGAAGCGAATTTGCCCCCGCCCGCATTGCTGGATTTAAGTGAGGGTGAACCATCCGGAGCGGCCAAGAGACCTGGCTCAATGACGCCGCAGCAACCCGTCAGGGCAGGACGTCCTGCCCGCAGAAGGTGCTACTGCCAGGACCGATGGAAAGGAAAAATCCAGCATGTCCCTGAATACCGACCACATCCGCGTTACCCACGCAGGTTCCTTGCCGCGCACGCCCGAGCTTATCGCCGCCAACGCGGCGCGCGAGGAAAACCCGGCCGACGTGGAGGGATACAACGAACTCCTCACCGCTTCCGTTGTGGACCTGGTCCAGCGTCAGCAAAGCCTGGGCATCGATATTCCGAACGACGGCGAGTACGGCCACGCGATGTCCGCCGCTGTGGACTACGGCGCATGGTGGTCCTACTCATTTGCCCGGATGGGCGGCCTGGAACTGGACAATGACGCCACATGGGCCGTTGAGCCGAAGGAATCCACCCCCGGCAACGTCCAGCTGACGGGATTCATCCACCGCCGCGACCGCGTCCTTTTTGCCGAGGCCTACAACGATCCCACCAGCGGCATCTTCACCGGCGGCGCCAAGCCGTTCCCGAAGGTCACGGGACCGCTGGTGTACACGGGCCAGGAGGCGGTGGCCTCGGACATCGCCAACCTCAAGGCCGGCCTTGCCGCAACCGGATTGAAGGAAGGATTCGTGGCAGCGCTCTCCCCCGGCAGCGCATCACGGATCACCAACGAGTACTACGCCACGGAGGAGGAGTACATCTACGCCTGCGCGGACGTACTCCGCGAGGAGTACAAGGCCATCGTGGACGCCGGCCTCACGCTGCAGATCGATGACCCCTCCATCGCTGAGAACTGGGACCAGATCAGTCCGGAACCCACCGTTGAGGACTACCTCAAATTCACGCAGATCCGGGTGGAAGCGCTGAACTACGCCCTCCGCGGCCTTCCCGAGGAGCAGGTGCGCTTCCACCTCTGCTGGGGCTCCTGGCACGGCCCCCACACCACCGACCTCCCGTTCGCGGACCTGGTGGACACAATGCTGCAGATCAACGCCGGCGGGTACTCCTTTGAGGCCGCCAATGTCCGCCACGAACACGAGTGGCGGGTGTGGGAGGACACGAAGCTCCCCGAGGGCAAGGTCATCATCCCCGGCATCGTCTCGCACGCCACCAACGTGGTGGAGCACCCGGACCTCGTGGCAGACCGCATTGTCCGTTTCGCCGAGGTAGTTGGCCGCGAGAACGTCATTGCGTCCACGGACTGCGGCCTGGGCGGGCGCGTCCACCCCCAGATCGCCGTCGCCAAGCTTGAAGCACTGGGAGAAGGCGCCCGCCGGGCAACCAAGCGGCTCTGGTAACAGCCGCCCCTTCTCCGCCAGCCAGGACCGCCGGTTCCCTGCTCCACAGTATTGGATGCAGGGGACCGGCGTTTCGTTTCTCCGGGCTTGCTAAACTGGAACAGGCCGACCCGGAATCGGTCCACCCCATCTCAACCGCCGCTCATGTGTGGCGCCTTCGTGCGCCCATATCCGCCGGCGGCAGCACCGCCAATCCCCGCAGGAGATCCAGCACTACATGACAGCCCTGGCCCCCGAATCTTTCCATGAGCAGCTCCTGAGCCGCCGTTACGAACCCAATGTTGCCGCCGTCAATGAACTGTGCGATTCCCTGCAGGAGACCCGGCCCGGCACGGTAGTGCCCTACGTCGACCCCATGCATGACGTGGACGAATGCCGCATTATCAGCCTGTTCTCGAACATCGGAGGGGCCGACGAGTCCGGCTTCATCACCCCGGGAGACCAGGACGCCGCTACCCGGATGCTCGGCATCCAGTGGAAGCTGGGCCTTCGCCCCGAGTTCGTCATGCCCTGGAACGTGCACCCCTGGCACGTCCCGGGCGAGGTCAACGGGAAGTTCACCCCGGACCAGATCCAGGCCGGCCTCAAGCCGCTGCTGAAGTTCCTGGCGCTGGTCCCGCGCGCCTCGGTGATCGTGGCCCACGGCACCGAAGCCAACCGCCTGGCCAACCTGCTGCTGAAGACCGAGGTGCCGCTGCTCTGGCGCCGCGGTCTGAAGACCTACAAGGTGCGGTCCCTGAGCGGACGCGCTTTCGCCGGTTCCCCGGCCCGCCAGGAAGAGTACCTCGAGGACATGCGCGTGG